>JBASRI010000453.1:0-24839 GCA_049273755.1 Thermoanaerobaculia bacterium | reverse complement strand
CTATGTCAGTGATCCCGACGCCGTCGAGGTTGAAGGTGTTCTGGTCCGAATGAGAGCCTTTCCCGACGAAACCGGATTGCTCCCTCGGGCCGTCTCCGACGTTTATGTCGGCCAGCAAAACTCCGGAAACCTGCTGCAGGATGGCCCATGGATCCCGGGTCGTGGGGATGGTCTGAAGCTCCTTCCGACCGAAGTTGGCGCCGGTCTCCGTCTTCCGGCTGTCCACGACTGGCGCATCGCCGCTGACGGCAACCGCCACCGCCGCCCCCGCCACAGGCATCGTGACCGAGAACACCGCGTTCTTGCCAAGCAACACGGCGACGGCGCGGCGCACCGTCTCGAAGCCCGCGTGCTCGAGCGTGACGCCATAGGCGCCTGGCGACAGATTCAGAAAATGAAAATCGCCCTTCGTGTCGCTGGTCGCCGCTCGAGAGGCGCCCGGCCCGGCGAGGGTCGTCGTAACGTTCGGTAGCGGTCTTCCTTGCTCATCTACGACTGTTCCATAGAGATTCCCCGTCGGCGACGGGACCTGCGCGGCGGCAGTAGCCGTCAGCAAGCTCGCCACCAGCACCGCGACGGGGATCCGCGCGGACCTCATTGCCTCTTCCTTGAGTCTCTGCGGGCAGTCTCTCGCCGGTCCTCTCGCATGTCAATGTTTGTACTCCCTGGCGTGTCGAATTGGGGCATGTCTCGATCATTCGGGTCGGCCGAGATCTTTCAAGGGGTCCTCGTTGAGGTGAGCAGGTTTCCCGGTTCGCCTAATCTACGGACCTATGGTGCGCACTGGCGGGAGCGTCCGATGGACTCGGACACAGGACTCGATCACGCGGAGCCAAGTCGTTGACCTGTTCTGAGCTTCCTGACTTCCTGTCGCGTGGCAGCATGGCCGGTCCTCGCCTTTACCTACGCGCCGGTCTGGCGGAATACTCAACTGCTTGGAAAGTGAGAGCTTCTCGTCTGCGGAGGGTGTACTCGTTTGCACAGCAGGAGTGAACATCTTCTCGAGGACCTGAAGGCCGCTTCGAAGTCGGAATGGCGTCAGCTCACAGGGCGAGTGGAGGACTGCAACGAGAGCATCCGAGATCTCCGGTGAGCGTGGTATACGGGAGACGAGTTCAAAACGAGTTCAAACGGAGCTCTAAGGATGCTCGCGGACGCTTGGGGATGCTCGATGACGAAACATAACTCCTTTATCCCCAAGCATCCCTTAACGTCCCCAACGAGAGCACCTCCTTGCCAAGGTGGAAGTCGCGGGTTCGATCCCCGTAGGCCGACAGAGGTTCACATGAAGACGGCTCGATTGATCGCAGTCGCGGCGGTCATCCTCGCAACCGGTTTGGGCTTCACGTTGCGCGGGCACAGCAGCCGGCAACCAAGCGCACCGATCTCCAGCGGCACGAGGTGAGCGTACCCGGACGCGAGGCCGTGCAGGGGATCGGAGAGGTCTCTATGTCAAACGAGCAGGCGGCGACCAAGTCGGAATTGGCGAAAGAAGAAGTGCGACCCCACCAGCCGGGGCAAGCCGATTTCAGGGCAATCAGGGCCGAGGATCTCGACTGGGAGCCGTTCGCGGCGTTCCCGCCGTCGGTCCGTCTCGCCGTCGTCGTAGGGCAGCCTTCGGAGAGAGGCCCTTACACGATCAGGGTCAAGGTGCCGGGCGGCGTGAAGCTCATGCCCCACAGGCACCCCGAGGATCGGGTCTACACGGTCATTTCCGGCGTCTTCTACATCGGCCTCGGCGACCGGTTCGATGCGGACAAGTTGGAGGCGTATGCGCCCGGTAGCGTGATCGTTCTGCCCGGCAATACGTCCCACTTCCACTGGGCCAAGGCCGGCGAGTACGTGACGCAGGTGAACGCCATCGGGCCGCTCGGCATCGAATACGTGAACCCGAAAGACGATCCACGGAACGGGCGCTCCGGGCCGTGACAAGAAGATCGGGAGCCCGGATCGTTCCCAACGAATAGCCGAGTGGCTTGGAGGGACCGCATGAAGAGAGATCTGACGGAGAGACTCGAATCCGCGATCGGGGAATCAAAGACGATCGATCGAACCGCGGGGAAGGTCAGCGCCTGGCTGAACGAGGGCTTTCAGGCGACGGCCCTGCGCCCGCTCAAGCTCTTCCTGAACGGGTCGTGGCTCGGTCATCCCCTGCATCCCCTCCTGACGGACATCCCAATCGGCGCGTGGACGGTCACGATCCTGTTGGATCTCGTCGGGCTCCTCACCGGTTCCCCGCTGGGCATCGCGGCGGCCATCACGACAGGATTGGGCCTCGTCGCCGCTCTCGGGACCGCGGCCGCGGGACTGATGGATTGGATGGATACGGGTCCTCCGGAGCAAGCCGTGGGCGCCGTGCACGCGATCTTCAACGGCACCGCCACGATCCTGTTCGCCGCCTCCTTCGCCCTGCGCTGGAGCCACCGGTGGCAGATTTCCGCCGGGGCCTTCGCGGTTGCGCTCGCGGGCTACGCGCTCCTGCTGGCCGGCTCCTATCTGGGAGGGGCGATGGTCTTTCACCGCGGCGTCATGATCAACCGCAACGCGTACCGCAGCGGCCCGAAGGAGTTCGTCTCGGCAATCTCTCCCGGGGAGCTGCAGGACGGGAAGCCGCGGCGAGTCGACGTTGCCGGCGAGCCTGTCCTGCTCGTGCGCTCGGGAGAGGAGATCTTCGCTCTTGGCGCCGTCTGTTCGCACTACGGCGCCCCGCTCGAAGAGGGAAGGCTGGTTGAGGGCACGATCCAGTGCCCGTGGCACGCGTCGCGGTTCGCGCTCCAGGATGGCAGCGTTCGTGAGGGGCCGGCGTGCGCCGCGCTGCCCTGCTACGAAACGCGCATCGCCGGAAACCAGCTGCAGATCCGAATTCGGCCGTGAACCGGAGGGCCGCCTTGCAGCCCCGTGAGAAGTTGACCAGTCCTCCACATCGGCTGACGCGAAACACCGATCAATACCTTCGTCTCATTGATCACCGAGCTGCGGTGGGGTCTGATCCGATGGGTATGCGGCTTTCATTCTCCAGCCTGTTAGAAGCGTGTTAAGAGATTTGGTCCTGATTCTCCGATTTCGCGCGTCGTCGTCCTCGGTTACTGAGATAGAAGGGTGCTCATGCGGACAGCCTCCTCAGGCGTCCTCCTGATCGTCGGCTCCGGTCTGATCGGCTTATTCCCGCGCGTGGTGCTGGCGGCGGCCGTGACGCTCGCGTCAGGGCGACTCGCGGCCGGCGTGCAAGAGAAGAGAGTCGAGGAGAAGGGACACCCCGTGAAATACCCGACCGCCTATCGGACGATCAAGGTCGACGGGCTCTCGATCTTCTACAGAGAGGCCGGCCCGACGGACGCGCCGACGCTTCTCCTCCTGCACGGGCTCCCGTCCTCTTCTCGGATGTTCGAGCCTCTCTTCGCCCGGCTCTCCGACCGCTATCACCTGGTCGCGCCCGACTACCCGGGCTTCGGACACAGCGACTGGCCGGACCCGAAGAGCTTCGCGTACACGTTCGATCACTACGCCGAGGTCCTGAATCACTTCACCGAGGCGCTCGGGCTCTCGCGTTACACGCTCTACATGCAGGACTACGGCGGCCCCGTCGGTTTCCGCATGGCGCTGGCCCACCCGGAGCGGGTCGAGGCGCTGATCGTCCAGGACGCCGTGGCGCACAAGGAGGGCCTCGGCGCGAATTGGAAGCCGCGGCGGGCCTTCTGGGCGGATCGCGCGGCCAACGAGAGCGCGCTGCGCACGAACCTCCTGTCGCTTCAGACCACGAAGACGCGCCACGTCGGAAACGATCCCAACCCGGAGCGCTACGACCCGGACGTCTGGACCGACGAGTTCTCCTTCTTGAGCCAGCCGGGCCAGGCAGACATCCAGAGCGACCTCTTCTACGACTACCGCACGAACGTGGAGTCTTACCCGAAGTGGCAGGCCTGGATGCGCGAGAAGCAGCCGAGGCTCCTCGTCCTCTGGGGCAAGTACGACCTGTCGTTCGAGGCGACGGAACCGGAGAACTACCGCCGCGACGTGCCGAAGGCGCAGGTTCACGTCCTCGATGCGGGCCACTTCGCGCTCGACACGGCCGCGGACGAGATTGCCCAGCTGGTCCGGGACTTCATGAGTCGACGGACATGACTGAGAGATGGGGGTACGCATGAATCGGATTTGGACGCTGGCTTCTCTTCTCATGGGAGGAACGATCGCCATGGCTCAGACTCAAACGGCAACCACCGAGGTTAAGGCGGGCGGAGCGGCAAACGACGCCATCCGCCCCTTCAAGATCCACTTTTCCGACGAGGTTCTCGCCGATCTGAAGCGCCGGATCGCGGCGACGCGGTGGCCCGCACGGGAGATCGTCGCGGATGCCACTCAGGGCGTGCAGCTCGCGACGGTGCAGAAGCTCGCGCGCTCTTGGGCCGATTACGACTGGCGCAAGTGCGAGGCGAGGCTCAACGCGCTACCGAACTTCGTCACCCAGATCGACGGGGTCGACATCCACTTCATCCACGTGAAGTCGAAGCATCCGAAAGCGCTGCCGATGATCGTGACCCACGGATGGCCCGGCTCGGTGATCGAGCAGTTGAAGATCATCGATCTCTTGACGAACCCCACGTCGCACGGCGGGACCGCGGCGGACGCCTTCGACGTCGTGATTCCGTCGCTGCCGGGCTACGGCTTCTCCGCGGCGCCCGCCGCGACCGGCTGGGATCCCATCCGCATCGCGCGCACATGGGTCGTGCTCATGAAGCGGCTCGGATACACGCGATTCGTGGCGCAGGGTGGCGATTGGGGGAATGCGGTCACGGAGCAGATGTCTCTGTTGGGAGCCCCGGAGTTGATCGGCATCCACACCAACATGCCCGCCACCGTGCCGCCCGACATCGACAAGGCGGCCTTCGCCGGTGCGCCGGCGCCGGCGGGTCTCTCGGCGGACGAGAAGCACGCCTACGAGCAGCTCGCCTTCTTTTACAAGCAGGGCCTGGGCTACGCGCAGGAGATGATGAACCGGCCGCAGACGCTCTACGGAATCGGGGATTCGCCGGTGGGGCTGGCCGCCTGGATGATCGACCACGACGCGGCCAGCTACGCGCTCATCGCGCGCGTCTTCGACGGTCAGCCCGAGGGGCTCACGCGGGACGACATCCTCGACAACATCACGCTCTACTGGCTGACGAACACGGCGATCCCGTCGGCTCGTCTCTATTGGGAGAGCAAGCTCGCCTTCTTCGCCCCGAAGAACGTCCCCATCCCGGCCGGCGTGAGCGCCTTCGCGGAGGAGCTCTATCAGGCCCCGAAGAGCTGGACGGAGAAGGCGTATCCGAAGCTCGTCTTCTACGCCCGGCACGACAAGGGCGGCCACTTCGCGGCGTGGGAACAGCCGCAGCTTCTCGTGGGCGATCTGCGCGCGACGTTCAAGTCACTGCGGTAGTCGACGTAGCTGTGGCGGAGTAAGGGAGTCCGGTCGAAAGGACATCATCATGAGCACGGCCACCACCCCCGCGTTCTGGGACCGCCTGTGGCGGTCTGCCGGCATTCAATTCGTCGTCTTCTTCGTCATCGCCTGCGTCATCTACGGCCATCTGCCTGGGGTGAGCGCGTCGGCCGACGCACTCGTCGGGTTCTACACCGGCGATCGCACGCGGATCCTGATCGCTGCTGCATTGCTGGGCCTGAATGTCCTCAACCTCATGTGGTTCGCCGCGGCGCTCAGAAACACCCTGGCGGATGCGGGGAAAGACGGTTGGGGCGCGGCGGCGACCGCCTCCAGTGCGGCGTTCGGAGCGCTATTCCTCCTGCTGATCGCGATAGGTGCAGCCCTCGCGTACTGGATCGCCGGCTCCGGAAATCCCACGCTCGCGTCGGGACTGAACGCGTTGGGGTGGGCACTGCTCGTGTTGAGCTCGTTCCCGCGCGCGATGCTGAGCATGTCGGCGGCTTTCGGGCTCTGGCGAGCGGGGCTGATCTCGAACGCGCTCTTCGCGGTGGGGGTCGCCGTCGTCGTGCTCGGCGTGTTGGGCGGCACCACGTGGATGAGCGGCGGATTCTGGGCGCCGGACGGCGCCTATACGCGGTTCGTCTCGCCCGCCATCGGCCTCGTGTGGGTGCTGATCGTGAGCCGCGTCCTCTTGACCCGAAGTCCTGCTACGCGTGCTGGATGGTGATGCCGACGCTGACCCGCGACTTCGAGGACGAGCCGCGAGAGACGCGAACATATGAGCACAGCAACGACGCCTTACTGAGTCCGCGCGGCGTTCAAGCCGCTGATGCAGCAGATGAGGTCGGCGGGGCTCATGAGTAAAGGCCAGCGGACCTTGCTTGCCGCGATCCTGGCCGGCGCCATCGGCGCGCCGGCCGGGGTGCCTGCCCCGATTCCCAGGGAGGTGTTGCCGATGACGCTCGCACCCGCTCGGCTACCCGTCGCAGGCGAATTCCCATCCCTCGGTGGCGCGACGGCGTGGCTCAACTCGCCGCCGCTGACGCCCGAAGGTCTCCGCGGCAAGGTCGTCCTCGCAGACATCTGGACCTACACCTGCATCAACTGGCTGCGCACGCTTCCCTACGTTCGGGCCTGGGCCGCGAAATACAAGGACCAGGGCCTCGTCGTGATCGGCGTGCACTCGCCCGAGTTCCCGTTCGAGAAGGACCTCGAGAACGTCCGCCGGTCCGCGAAAGCGATGAGAGTCGACTATCCGATCGCGGTCGACAGCGACCACGCGATCTGGCGGGCCTTCAACAACGAGTACTGGCCGGCCCTCTATCTCATCGACGCGAAGGGGAAGATTCGATATCACCAGTTCGGGCAGGGTGAGTACGAGCGGACGGAGAAGGTCATCCAGCAGCTGCTCGCGGAGGCGGGGGCCGGCGGCGCCGATCGAGCGCTGACGCCGGTCGATGCCCACGGCGCGGAGGTGGCCGCCGACTGGGGACACCTGAAGTCTGGCGAGAACTACATGGGATACGAGCGCACGGAGAACTTCGCGTCGCCCGGCGGGGCGCCCTCGGGCGGCCGCCGGGTGTACGCCGCCCCCGCCGCGCTGAGGCTCAATCAGTGGGCTCTCGTCGGCGACTGGACGGTGGAGAGGGGGGCGGTGTCGCTCAACAAGGCTCCCGGGCGGATCGCGTACCGCTTTCACGCGCGAGACCTTCACCTCGTGATGGGACCGCCGGCCCGAGGGACGCCCCTCCGCTTTCGGGTGCTCATCGACGGAAAGCCGCCGGGCGCCGCTCATGGAGTCGACGTCGACGCCGACGGCAACGGAACGGCCGGAGAACAACGCCTGTATCAACTGATCCGTCAGCCCGGGCCCATCGCCGATCGAGAGTTCGAGATCCAGTTCCTCGACCCGGGCGTCGAAGCGTTCGCGTTCACGTTCGGATGATGCAGCGACCGGCGAGCCTGGCGACTGCCCGAGGCGCTCAGAGTGTTTCAGAAAGGTTTCGATTCGAAGGGCGAAAAGGAGATCCACATGAAGACGACTCGAACCATCGCGGTAGCGGTGCTGACGATGGGAAGCGCTTTGGCGCTGTACATGGCGCAGCAGGCGAAGGCGCAGGCGCAAGCGCCGGGAATCACGCGTACCGATCTCCAGCGGCACGATCTCAGCGTCCCCGGACGCGAGGTCGTCCAGGTGCGCGTCGCTTTTTCCCCCGGGGTGGTGGCCCCGCGACACAGTCATCCGGGCGAAGAGATCGTCTATGAACTCGAAGGCTCACTGGAGTATCGGTTGGAAGGCAAGCCGCCGGTGACGCTCAAGGCCGGGGAGGTCTTGTTCATCCCGGCCGGAACGATCCACGAGGTCAAGAACGTCGACAGCGGCGACGCGGCGGAGCTCGCCACGTACATCGTCGAAAAAGGCAAGCCGCTCCTCGTGCTGGCGAAGTGAGGTCGATCGCGCCCTTACAGGGAGGGCCAGAT
The DNA here is from genome assembly GCA_049273755.1 of Thermoanaerobaculia bacterium. Taxonomy (GTDB): domain Bacteria; phylum Acidobacteriota; class Thermoanaerobaculia; order UBA5066; family Gp7-AA6; genus DAHUXD01. Next base: position 16,936 of record JBASRI010000453.1, on the reverse strand, counting down.
GAACCTCGTACTTCCCCAGTTGCTCCCATTCAGTGACGTGGTGTCGAGCCGCAGACCTTGCCGATCGCTGTCGATTGAAAGGAGACGACGATGTCTGACCAACTCAACTACGATCGCCGTCGTTTTTTGGGGACGGCGGCCATTACTCTCGCCGCCGCCCAGCTCGGCCTGACCGGGTCGGCGAAAGCACGGCCCGGCAAACCAAAGTCGGCAGATCTGCCCAAGACCAAGCCGGGCAAGCACACGTCCTTCGGCTCGCTGAAGCAGATCGATGCCGGTCTCCTGAATGTGGGTTACGCTGAAGCCGGCCCAGCCAATGGGCCTGCGGTAATTCTTCTGCACGGCTGGCCCTACGACATTCACAGCTACGTGGATGTTGCCCCTTTGTTGGCATCGGCGGGCTACAGGGTGATCGTTCCCTATCTGCGCGGCTATGGCACGACGCGTTTTCTTTCAAGTGAGACGTTCCGGAATGGTCAGCCATCGGCGCTCGCCGGGGACGTTATCGCCTTGATGGACGCTCTCAAGATCGAGAAAGCGGTTCTCGCTGGCTTTGATTGGGGAGCGCGGAGCGCCGACATCGTTGCGGCGCTCTGGCCTGAACGCTGCAAAGCACTGGTCTCCGTGAGCGGTTATCTGATCGGCAGCCAGGAGGCCGGCAAGGCGCCGTTGCCACCGAAGGCCGAGCTCCAATGGTGGTACCAGTTTTATTTTGCCACGGAACGCGGCCGCGCGGGTTATGAGAGGTACAGGCACGACTTCGCCAAGCTCATTTGGCAGCTCGCTTCGCCGAAGTGGAACTTCGACGATGCCACGTTCGAGCGCACCGCAGCGTCCTTCGACAACCCGGATCACGTCAGCATCGTGATCCATAATTACCGTTGGCGACTCGGCCGCGCCGAAGGCGAGCCGAAATACGACGATCTGGAGAAGCGGCTCGGCGAATTCCCGGTCATCACCGTGCCCACCATCACCATGGAAGGCGATGCCAATGGTGCGCCGCATCCGGAGCCGAGCTCTTATGCCAAGAAATTCTCGGGCAAGTATGCGCACCGGCTCATCACGAGCGGCATCGGGCACAATCTGCCGCAGGAGGCTCCGCAGGCCTTTGCCAAAGCGGTCGTCGACGTCGACGGTTATTGATCGGCGTTAGCGTGCCTAGACCCTGACCGTAAGTTACGGAGCCGGTGGGAGATGGGCCCGCTGCTGAGTTTCTAGGCTCCCGATCGACGCGTTCTTGTCTCTTTGCGGCGCCCGAGGAACGTTACGAATGCCTGCATAGAAAAGAGGACTTGCGCGTCCTCCCGATATGATTTGAGCCCGAATCCAGTTCGGACCTTCCCTCCGGTGAAGGATCCGAGCTTAGGACCGTGCATGTCGTTGAACCTCGGATCCGCTCCGAGATCGACCACCCCCTCGGGCGAGGCGAAGCCGCACGGAGACGGAGATCTCCTTCACCTCGAACGTTGCCGACCAGACCAACCTACGGATCTCTGGGAAGGAGCTTGCACATGAAACATTGGAAGCTCGCTGCGGTGTTGTTTGCGTTGTTCGTTGCCCAACCGCCTCTCGATGCCGCTCAGCCGGTCAGAGATTTCACGTTGCCGTCCGCGACCGACGGATCGCTGATTCGCCTCTCCGACTACGCGGGCAAAGTGGTCTTGATCAACTGGTGGCGAACCGATTGCGGGTGGTCGCAGAAGGAGAGTCCCAGGCTGGTCGGCTTGTACCAGCAGTACCGCGCAAAAGGGCTGGTGATTCTGGGCATCTCAGACGACCACGGATCCACAGTGTCTGATATTCCGGGGTATCTGAAGCGCTACGGCATCAACTGGCCAGTGGGGCTCAATGATCAGGCCGAGTTCATGCGCGAAATGGTCATCCGGCCCGAGGAGCGGGGCGAAACCCCCGGCAACTTTCTCGTTACGCGGAGCGGCGACGTGACCTATCTCGGTCTCGACCGCAGGCCGGAGGATTGGCAGAAGGTGGAGAAAGCGGTCGCCGCCGCAGTTGCCGAACCTCCGGGGAAATCGTCCCCCATCCAGCCCCGGGAACTGGTTCCGGCACCGCCTTTCAATCTGCCAGACCCCCAAGGCAAGGCGGTCCGCCTATCGGACTTCAAGGGGAAGCCGCTGGTAGTCAACTTTTTCAGTGCCGGCAATTGCGACTGGACGGGTTCCCTCCTCGCAAAACTAAATGCCGACTACGCCGCGCGCGGTTTGCAGGTCGTAGGCATCGACCTCTTCGACGACAATTCGGCGATTCAGAATTGCATCAGCAAGCACGGAACCAAGTACCCAGTCCTGCGTGGAGATCAAGCAACTCAGACCGCGTGGATTGGAAAGCCGCTCGGCTGGGCCACCTTCTTTGTGACCGCCGACGGCAAGGTCTTTAAGGCGATCGAAGACTCGGTTGAGAACGGTATGGAAACCGCAGTGTTCGCCAAGTATGCCGATCAGTTGGTCGCACGCCACTGAGCGCTGCCCATCCTTGATACCGCGGCCGCGCCCACGGGCTGCGGGCGGATCCCTCATCGTGGTCGGCGTTCTTCTGCCCGCCATCTTGGGCCTCCAAGGGTCTTTCTGCGAGGGCCAGGCGGGACCTGCTCCTGATCGGCGAGCTGCGGAAGCGGTGTTCGGCACTAAGGAAGAAAGCTGCTTCGGGCTCAAGGGTGAGATCTATTTTCTCGCAACCGGCGCCGATCGCCTTCCCGACGTGGCGGGGTTACGACCGGTCGGAAGTATTTACGCCACGGAGCTGAATGTTCCAGAACGCCAGTTTCAGGAGGGCTTCCCAGGCGTCACGGACCGGTTTGAATGGTTCGCGATCGACTACAAGGGCAGGTTTCTGATCGACAGGCCGGGCCAATACCGAATCCGAATTACTTCGGACGACGGATCGAAGGTGACAATCGACAATCGGCTCGTCGTCGACAACGACGGCACCCACGGGGTCCAGACGCGCGAGGGCAGTGTGTCACTTGAGAGTGGAATCCACACGATCCGTGTGGAGTACTTCCAGGGGCCGCGATACTACGTCGCCCTCGTGCTGGAGATCGCCGGCGAGGGAGAAGAATACAGAGTATTGAACTTTGAAGAGATGGGAGCGCCCTGCGCGAAAACGGGTTGGCTTCGCCTAGTTGCTGAGCTTCCTCAGGCGAAGAAGAGGAGCAAAAACCTGGAGATTATTCTCGACGCCTCGGGATCAATGAGGCGTCGGCTGGGGGCGACCACACGCTGGGGCACGGCGCTCGAGGTTCTGAAACAGGTGTTGGCGAAGATTCCGGATGACTTCAACGTCGGGTTGCGTGTCTACGCGCACCGTCATGCCTCTCTATCGGCGGAGTCGTGTACGGACACGGAACTTGTCGTCCCGATCGCGAAACTGGACCGGGACCGGATTCTGGCGGCCGTGAAACCCCTGAAGCCCAAGGGTGACACGCCTCTGGTGTATTCAGTACTTCAGGCGCCAGGCGACTTGAAGGAGCTGGGCGGGGGCTCGGTGGTCTTGATTACCGACGGAGAGGAGACCTGCCACGGGAACCCCGAGGCGGCGGCTAAGGAGTTGAAAGGCACGGGCACCGACGTGACATTGGACATTGTCGGCTTCACGCTCAAGGGTAAGCGGGTCGAACGGCAGCTCACGGCGTTTGCGGAGTCGGCGGGCGGCCACTACTACAGCGCGCAGAGTGGAGAGGCCCTCTCCCGTGCGCTGATGGTCGCCGCAATGGAGAAGATTTCGTACAGGGTCCTCGATGCTTCGGGGCACCAGGTGGCGAAAGGGGAGGCGGGTCGAGGGAGGAAAGAACTGCTGCCGGGCAGATATCGGATTGTCGTACAGGCCCCGGGTAAGGAGTTGGTCGAGGAAGTAAGAGTGGTGGCAGGGTCAGGCACTGTGTTGACGGTGGCGCAAGAAGGCGATCGCTTCGTGATCGAAAGGTAGCGAAGCCACGGCGGGGATATGAGCGCAGGAGATAAGCATCCCTCTCGTTTCATCGAGGCGACACCCTGGCTTTGCCTCCTCGTGACCTTTGGTTTCTCGCTCTTCTCCTTGACGATCTGTGCCGAGGACAAGCCTCGCGATCTCTCGGGTCTCTGGGTTCGCGACGACGGCGGCATCGTCAGAATCTCGCAAGAAGGGGCGACGATCAAAGCTGTTCACGTCGAGGTCAGCAAGCCAGTCAGAGAGGAGTTCGAGTTCCATCCCGGCGACACTCACGTTCTTGCGGCGCTGGAAGGTCGGACGATACGCGGCAAGATGCAGACGCACTACTCGGTGAAGCCGGTGAACTTCAAGGCCCTTTGCCCGGGACAGTGGGTCGACTGGGCGGACCTCGAGCTTGACGTATCGCCGGACGGTGACACGCTCGAAGGGCGATGGAAGCACAAGATCATGACCAGCCAGGGCTGCAGCGTGATCAAGGAAGAGTGGCTACCGAGGCGGTACACGCGTCTGCTCGGGGCGGAAGGGGGTCTTCCCGGTCTTCTCAGCGTCACGGCCCGCGGCCAACGGCTGAGGCCTTTTCAGCTGGAACTCATCCTGGACGCCTCGGGTTCGATGTGGGAGAAGATCGGAGGTCGGCCCAAAATCCGCATCGCCCAGGATGTCCTGAGCGAGGTTATCGACCAGCTTCCTGACGACTTGGACGTGGCGCTCCGCGTTTACGGCCACCGCATCGCCCCTGGTCGCTCTGGGGCCTGCCAGGACTCGGAGCTTGTTGTTCCATTCGCGAAGCTCGACCGGCCTCAGATGCGTGGGCGCATTCGAGCCATTCGCGCCCTCGGCACGACGCCGATCGACTATTCGCTTCGGCAGGTGGCAGACGACTTCGGCGGCAAGGCAGGAGAGAAGATGGTCGTCCTGGTGACGGACGGGATCGAGGAATGCAAGGGCCGGCCTTCCTCCGCCGTCTCCGAGCTTCTTGCGAAAGGGCTCGATGTGCGTATCAACATCGTCGGCTTCGCCTTCACAGACGATGCGAGCAAGCTGGAGATGCGGCGCGTTGCGGAGCTGAGTCGCGGCCGGTTCCTGGATGCGAGAGATGCCACAGGGCTTCGGACAGCGATCGAGCAAGCATTGGCGGTTCCTTACGACGTTTTCGATGGCAAAGAGGCCTCTGCGGGGGCTGGTCTGGTTGATCAGGGGCCACTCAGAGTGTCCGAGGGGCTCTATAAGGTGGTCGTGCGTCTCCCCGATGCACCATTGACGGTTGAAGGCGTGCGAGTTGAGTCGAGCAAATCGACAAGGGTCGAGCTCGTCAGGGAGGGAGGGCAAATGGCGGGCCACGTTGTCGGGCCATAGCATGGCAAAGAGGCGAAGCGATCTGCGGCGACGGCGTGTGAAGACCGGGCGCAACTCTATAGCGTTTTCAGGGTGGGGCGATCTATGAAGAAGACGTTGCCGGTGATTCTTGGCGTACTTGTTGTCGCCTCCGCGGTCGCCATCGCGTACCAGCATGGTCAGTTTGGTAGGCATATGGCTGTTGGGGACGCGGGGTCTGAAGCCGACCCTGAGCGTCCGGGAGGCACCTCGAGCACGTCGGGGAAAGCGTCATTTGCGGGCGCAGAGGTGCCGCAGACCTTTGAGATCAGCAAGCGCGGCCCTGGTATGCGACGGCAGTCCCCGGCCGCCCTCAAATTGCCAATACCGCGAACATTCGACCTGACGCACGTCACCGCCGACAACTTCGCCGATGCCCTCGGGAAGGATCCCGTGCGCATCTTCAACTATGTGCGCGACGAAATTGCGTACGAGGTTTACACGGGATGCTTGAGAGGACCCCGCGGGACGCTTCTGGCGATGGCCGGCAACTCGGTGGACCGTGCGTTGCTATTGGCGAGCATGCTACAGCATGCGGGTCAACGGGTCCGCTATGCCCGCGGGACTCTACCTGAGGCGGAGGCCAGGGAACTCGTCACTTCAATGTGGGCGGAGCGGCCGCGACCTGCCGAGCTTGGGGGCAAGGGTGACCCGCCTCTTGCCGTTAAGGTGGCCCGAGATACGCTGGTCGCCGGCGTCGAGCGTGACTACACGCTCATCCGCGATCAGCTCAAGAAGGCAAATCTGAAAATAACCCCCGACTTGTCTCCGAGCTTGAATTCTCTGATTAAGGAGGCTAGAGACTACTGGTGGGTTCAATGGTGGAGGGATGGCGGCTGGGTGGATCTCGACCCGTCCTTTGGCGATAGCTCTCCCGGTCAGAAGTACGCACCTTTGCAGGAAACGTTCGACGCGTTACCTGATTCGCTCTTTCACCACGTCGAAATCCGAGTCCGGCTTGAGGAATATGTTGGTGATCACCCATCGAACCGCATGATCCTTACCTACAAGACCAAGGCTGCCGGCCTATCGGGCGCTGACGTCGTCCTTACTCATCAGCCGGAAAACTGGAAGGGACCTGCCGCGAGCCTCCAGGCGGCGATGGCTTCAGCGATCCAGGACACCGGTCGTGTGAAGCCGGTTCTTTCGGTTCGACCGAAGGACTGGGTGGCGGGCGAACCGTTTTGTCCGAAGCAACCTTCCACGGCGGGAATCGGTGGCGTTTTCAATGCCCTCGCCGGAGCGGGGACGCGACACGATGTGCCCATAGCGACCGCTGAGTCGATCGAGTTCGACTTCATCGCTCCTGGTGGAGCCAAAGAGACCGTCGTGCGCGAGATCTTCGACGTTGTCGGCAATGCACGCCGGATGGCGGCTGGCCAGCCTCTTAGAGACGACGAAGTACGTGCCCGCACTGAGGGTGATAATGCGTTCGATCCAACCGCGGGGATCTACAGCCTGTTCTTCACGACGGGACTCATCGATCCAGGGCACTTGAGGAATCTTTCGAACGAGACTGCCGAAACGCCGAGCGGAGCCCTTAGCGTCAGTAATCTGCTGCACGCGGTTGACATCAACTTTTGGCGATTGGCGGACGCTACGCGTTTCCAGTCTCGTGGAAGATCGGTCCTGGTCTCTTATCCGGATTCGCCGCGACTTCAGATCACAGCGATGACGAGGCGGGGTAACTCGAGGAGTATCGCCCTCGATTTACGTCGTTATCACTCGCGAATGGTCACCGGCCCTAGCGACCCGCCGGACGTCGTTCATGCGAGGCTCCTCGGCGGCGTCTGGAACGGCACAATCGAGCGAGTCCTGGGCGAGTATGTCGCGGCTGCCTTCAATCCGCGAGTTCGCCCCAAAGTCTCATTCGGCGCCAGCGCGATGTCGGAAAGGGCCAAGGCATTAAACCTGCAGCCAGTTCTGTTGCGCGAGGGCAGCGCTCTTCCTAAGGTTCTCCCTGATACTCAGGCGCGACTTCACGATGAGCTCGCAAAAGGATATTGGGCAATTGCGCCGCCTCGCGAGATCGATTTCGATGGGAAGCCGCGATTCGCTTGGTGGCGGCTGGACCCACGCTCGGGAGAGACCGTCGCCGTCAGCGATGAGGGACTATATGGAGAATACATGATGGTTCACGTCGGACAGCCTACGGAAGGGACATACGTAATTTATCAATCGTATCTGGATATGGGGTTCGAGGCTGGTCCCGTGCTAACTGCGGAGGGTGAAGGGTTCGTCGCTGGGAGCAATGAGCTTGGCAATGTACTGTGCCGCGCCCTGAGGGGCGTCCCAATTATCTTTGCGGAGCCTGCGTTTCCATGGACGACTTATTTTGTATTTTGAAGGCAAACTGTCACCCGCGCGACAGATCATAACTACCGTTGGCGACTCGGCCGGGCCGAAGGCGAGCCGAAATACGACGATATGGAGAAGCGGCTTGCCGAAGGTCCGGTCATCACCGTGCCCACCATCACCATGGAAGGCGATGCCAATGGTGCGCCGCATCCGGACGCCGGTTCCTATGCCAAGAAGTTCTCGGGCAAATATGAGCACCGGCTCATCAAGGGCGGCGTCGGGCACAATTTGCCTCAGGAGGCTCCGCAGGCCTTTGCCAAAGCCGTCGTCGACGTCGACGGTTATTGATCGGCGTTAGCTCCTAGGCCCTGCGGGCTGGAGTGTCCTTGGCGTCTCAGCGAACGCCCGTAACGAGATAGAGCGTCGAATACCGGCGGCTCTCGCCGAAGATGAAGGTGCGGCCGTCGGGAGTGATCCGGACGCCTCCGAAACTGACGGCGCCGGCCGGGTCGAGGACGGTTAGGTCGCGCCACGGCCGACGATCGCCGGTCTGCGTGTCCACGATGTCGATCCGCGAAGGCATTCGCCCGAGACGGACCACGTAGAGGTTGCGGGAATCGCTCGCCCATCCGACGGGCGCGTCCGCGGTATCGCAACCCGGCACGAGGGTCGGGGCCCCGCCGTCGATCGAAACCACGAACGGGTGCCCGTCGGCGATGTAAGCGAGACGAAGTCCGTCCGGGGAGACGTGCGGCGGACCCACCGAGCCCTGCGTCCCGATCCGGCGCGCCGTTTTCGAGACGAGATCCACGAGGAAGAAGGAGGGGGGGCCGCCCTTTTCGCTGCCCACGCACACGAAGTGCCGGCCGTCGGGGTGAGCCGCGTTCCAGCCGTCCCAGTCGTAGCCGTCGATTTGAATTTCCTGCGTCGGACCGGCGCCGACCGGAAGGCGCAGAAGCTTCGAGCTGCCGCCGGCCGCCGCCGCCACGATCCACTTGCCGTCCGGCGAGAAGTCGCCGCCTGCGGTCTTGCCCAGCCGGACGGGCGCGGACCCGTCGGTGCCCTGGACGTAAAGCTCCGGTCCCGGTCCGTCCTCGGAGAGCAGCGCGCGCTTTCCATCGGGAGAGATCCGGACGGGACCTCCGTGCGGTATCGTCGAAATCTCGCGCGGCCCGGCTTCTCCTTCCCGCCACACCGCCGTTCGGTGCTGCCTCTCGTCTCGCTGGAGGAGAAGACTTCCATCCCGGCCGACGCTCGCGAGGAAGTACTCGGCGGGGAGCGCGAGCCGCCGCTCGAGGCGTCCCGAGAGGCTCAGGGTGAAGATCCCCGACTCGGCCGTGGCGATCTGCGAGCCCGTCAGCCACAACGCCTTGCCGTCGCTTTGCCAGCCGGTGAGCCTCAGGGTCTCGCTGTTCCAGTCCGCCGAGAGGGTCCGCCGGCGGCCGCCCGGGTCGATCAGGTCGATCTCGGCCGTCTCGGCGGTCGGCGTCGAGGCGCGCGCGGCGGCGAGAAGGGGACTTCGTCTGGAGAACCTGGGATTCCAGTAGGGTCCGCCCGGAACGGAATGCCCGATGGGGTATTCGAGGCCCCAGTTGCCGTCGACGCTGCGGACGACCGCGAGGTTCGAGCCGTCGCTATCCCAGGCCGCACCCACGGCGTCGGTAACCAGATCCCTCGGCGCACCGCCGGTCACCGGGACGCGCGCGAGGGTCCCCCCCTCCCAGAAGCCCAGGGGAGAAGCGTGGCCCCCCCGAAGGACCGCGAGCTCGCCGCGCGAAGAGATGTCCGCGAGCACGTCGGCGTCGATGTCGAGCGCGGAGGGCATCAAGGCATCGGGCGCCAGGTCGTAGAAACGGGCCCGCGTTCCGTCCGTGTTCGCCGCGTAGACGACGTGGCCGTCCGGCGCGAAGGCAGCTCCCCAGATGACCTCTCGGCGGAACGTGAGCTGACGGAACGCCGGGTGCTGCGCCGGCTGCTGCAGAGCGAACCATGCGGCAGCGGCCCCGAGCACGGCGCCGGTCAGGACGGCCGCCGCGGTTCGAGCCGCCACGGGCCCGCGCCGGCGCACGGTCGGCGCGGAGGACGCGATCTCGGTTTGGGAAGAGTGTTCCCGGATTTGGTGAAGCTCGCGCGCGAGATCACGGGTGGACACGTAACGTTCCTCGGGGTCCTTGGCGAGACAACGATCCACCGTCCAGCGCAGCGGCACCGGGATGGCCGGGTTGGCCAGAGCCATCGGCTCGGGCTCGGCGTGGAGGATCGCCGAGAGGGTATCCACCGCGGTCGCGCCGTCAAAGGCGCGCTTTCCGGTCGCGAGCTCATAGAGAATCGATCCGAACGCAAACTGATCGGACCGGAAATCGACCACCTTCGCAGATGCCTGCTCGGGCGACATGTATCCGACCGTGCCCATCACCACGCCCGGCCCGGTGCCCGCCGAGACGGTCGCGGCTTTCGTCGCGCCGGCCGTCCCGTCGACGTCGGTGAGCTTGGCGAGCCCGAAGTCCAGGATCTTGACGATGCCGTCGCGGGTCACCATGACGTTCTCGGGCTTGAGGTCGCGGTGCACGATGCCCGCCTCATGCGCCTTCGCCAGACCGTCCGCGATCTGGACGGCCGTACCGAGCAATCGGCGGGAAGGCAAGGGGCCTTCGACGACGAGCTCCCGGAGAGTCCGACCCTCGACGAGCTCCATGGCGATGAAGGATCCGGTGGCGGCCTGTCCGATGTCGTAGACCGTGACGATGTTGGGGTGGTTGAGGGCCGAAGCCGCTCGGGCCTCCTTCTCGAACCGGCGCAGCCGCTCTGCGTCGGCGGAAACCGCGGCCGGAAGGACTTTGACGGCGATGTCCCGAGACAGGCGAACGTCGCGCGCCCGGTAGACCTCGCCCATGCCCCCGGCGCCGAGGAGCGCCAGGATCTCGTAGGGGCCCAGGCGTGTGCCCGCTTCGAGCGTCACGTGTTGCCGTAGCCTATAACGCCGAATGGATGTTCGGAGCAGTCACCCGGACGGTCCTTCGCGAGGCGGGCCTTCCGGTCCTGATGTCGTGATGAAGGTCAGTCGCAGGCCCTCGGCGGGAAGCGTGGTGGGAGTCTCCGGGGAATCCGGAGAGCGTGATATACGAGGAGCAAGTTCAACGCGCTGTTGTGGAGGGACGGCTATGGTCACCCTGAAGATCAACGGCAAGTCGCACACCGTCGACGCGTCACCGGACATGCCGTTGCTGTGGGTCTTGCGCGACCTGCTCGGCATGAACGGGACCAAGTTCGGTTGCGGCGTCGCGCTCTGCGGCGCCTGCACCGTACACCTGGACGGCATCCCCAGGAGAGCCTGCGTGATGCCCGTGAGCTCCGCGGTCGGGCATGCGATCACCACCATCGAGGCGATCGGCGCCACCGCGATCGGCAAGACGATTCAGGAGGCGTGGCTCGATCTCGAGGTCGTGCAGTGCGGCTACTGCCAATCCGGCCAGATCATGGCCGCCAGCGCGCTGCTCGCGAAGATCCCGGCGCCCACCGACACCGACATCGACCAGGCGATGTCGGGGAACATCTGCCGATGCGGCACCTACCCACGGATACGCGAGGCCATAAAGCAGGCGGCCCGGAAACCGGCGACTGCTCGGAAGGCAGGCTGACCATGGAAAACATGTCCCGACGCCAGCTCCTGATCGCGGGCGCCGCGACCGGCGGCGGATTTCTGTTGGCATGGCGTCTCGATGCGCTGCCGCGCGCCGTAGCCGCGGTTGGGAAAGCGACATCGTCCGTGTTCGCGCCGAACGGGTTCATCCGCATCGGCACGGACGGCCGGGTGACCCTGATCATGTGCCAGGTCGAAATGGGGCAGGGCACGTACACCTCGATGCCCATGCTGCTGGCGGAGGAGCTCGAGGTCGGACTGGATCAGGTCGAGCTTGAGCACGCGCCCCCCAGCGACAAGCTGTACGCGAACCCGCTCTTCGGCGATCAGGAGACGGGCGCCTCGTCGTCTGTGCGCGCGTTCTACGAGCCGCTGCGCCGCGCCGGGGCGACCGCGCGCACCATGCTCGTGACCGCGGCGGCCCAGACGTGGAAGGTGGATCCGGCCTCGTGCCAGGCGCGGAAGGGAGTCGTGACCCACGCGGCCACCGGCCGCAAGCTCTCGTACGGCGCGCTGGCGGAGAAAGCCGCCAGGCTTCCCGTACCGGCGCCGGCGCAGGTCGCGCTCAAAGATCCCAAGGACTTCAAGCTCATCGGAACCTCCGCCAAGCGGCTCGACACTCCGGCGAAGGTGAAGGGTACGACGCAGTACGGCATCGACGTCCGGTTGCCCGGAATGAAGATCGCCACAGTCGCCGCGAGCCCGGTGGTCGGCGGCAGGGTGGCGAACGTCGACGACACCAAGGCAAAGGCGATCAAGGGGGTTCGTCAGATCGTCGTCCTCGACGATGTGGTCGCGGTCGTGGCCGACCACATGTGGGCGGCGAAACAGGGACTGGCGGCGCTCGCCATCCGCTGGGACGACGGCCCCAACGGAACAGTCAGCACCGCCGACGTCGTACGGGGGCTCGCGGAGGCCGCGCAGACGCCGGGCGTGATCGTGCGAAACGATGGGGACGCCGCCGCGGCCTTCGCGGCCGCGCCCACGAAGATCGAGGCCGAGTACGAGGTCCCCTTCCTCGCGCACGCGCCGATGGAGCCGATCAACTGCACGGTGCACGTCCGCCCGGACCGCTGCGAGGTGTGGACGGGCTCGCAGGTCCTGTCGCGCGCTCAGGCGGGCGCCGCCAAGGTCACCGGACTGCCGCTCGACAAAGTCGTCGTGCACAACCACTACCTGGGCGGCGGGTTCGGCCGGCGCCTGGAGTTCGACTACGTCACGCAGGCCGTCCGGATCGCCAAAGAGGTCGACGGGCCCGTCAAGGTGATCTGGACCCGCGAGGAGGACATCCGACACGACGTGTATCGGCCCCACTACTACGACCGGCTAACGGCCGGATTGAATGCAGACGGCCTGCCGACGGCGTGGACGCACCGGATCGTCGGCCCGGCGATCCTCGCCCGATACTTGCCGGCCGCGTTCAAGAACGGGATCGACATCGATGGGGTGGACGGAGCGGAGCAGCTGCGCTACGACATCCCCGCGATTCGGGTCGAATTCGTGCGCCACGAGGAGCCGGTGCTCAACACCGGGTTCTGGCGCGGCGTGGGGGTCACCCACAACAACTTCGTGATCGAGAGCTTCATCGACGAGCTCGCCGCGGCGGCGAAGCAGGATCCCGTCGCCTACCGCCGCGCCCTGCTGGGCAAGTCGCCGCGCGCCAGGGCGGTCCTGGACGTGGCGGCGCAGGCGGCGGGTTGGGGCCGGCCGCTGGACAAGGGTCGGGGCCGTGGCGTCTCGGTCCTCTACAGCGCGTGGGACAGCTACCTGGCCCAGGTCGCCGAGGTCTCGGTGTCCGAGGCCGGGGAGGTGCGCGTGCACCGGGTCGTCTGCGCGGTCGACTGCGGGACGGTGGTGAACCCAGACACGGTGAAGGCGCAGATCGAGGGTGGGATCATCTTCGGAATCAGCGGTGCCCTGTGGGGCGAAGTGACGCTCAAGAACGGACGTGTGGAGCAGTCCAACTTCCATGACGTTCGCGTGCTGCGGATCAACGAAACGCCGGCCATCGAGGTGCACCTCGTGCGGAACGGCGAGAAGCCCGGTGGAATCGGCGAACCGGGCACCGCGGTCACAGCGGCGGCGGTGTCCAACGCCGTCTTCGCCGCGACCGGCAAGCGAATCCGGAAGCTCCCGCTGGAGAACCAACTCCGCTCGGCTTGAGGAGGAGACGATGCCTGTTTTCGCGCTGTTTGTCGTCGTCCTGCTGGCGGCCTGGAGCCCCGGCCAAGCGCCACCCGCGGCCCCTTCTGCATCGTTCGACCCGATCGCAAGCGTCGTCATGCACCCGAGATGCATCAATTGCCATCAGGACCAATCTCCCCGCCAAACCGACGCCCGGATCATTCATCAACCGCTCGTCGTCCGCGGAAAGGACGGTCACGGCGCGCCCACCCAGCCGTGCCAGACGTGCCATCAGGCGACGAACACGGCCGACGGCTTCGTTCCCGGCGTGGCGACTTGGAGCCTCGCGCCCCTGTCCATGCTGTGGGAAGGCCGGAGCAAGCAGCAGATCTGCGAGCAGATGAAGGATCCGGCACGCAACGGGGGCCGTCGCACGGGGGAGCAAGTCATCGAGCACATGAAAACGGATCCGCTCGTCCTCTGGGCTTGGACCCCGGGCGCCGGGCGCACGACTCCGCCGCTCTCACACGAAAAGTTCGTGGAGGCGTTGGAAGCCTGGGTCCGCGCGGGCATGCCTTGCAGGTGAATTGACAGTTTCGGGCGTCCGTACGTCACGTTCGGACCGCTGACTTTCAGGAGCAAGGCCATTGTCTGACGAGCGATCCACGCCATGCCGCTGATGACCTAAGATCCGCTGTTCATGATGACGAAACGATGTACGTGGGTGGGCAGCGATCCGCTGATGCTCCGGTATCACGATCGCGAATGGGGTGTGCCGGTCCACGATGACCGCAAACACTTTGAGTTTCTGATTCTCGAAGGGGCGCAGGCCGGACTCAGCTGGTCGATCATACTCAGAAAACGGCAGGGCTACCGCCGCGCATTCAGCCGGTTCGATCCTGCGAAAGTGGCGCGATATACCGGGAAACAAGTCCAGAAGCTCACACTGGACCCGGCAATCATTCGTAACCGGCTGAAGATCGAGGGCGCGGTGCGCAACGCGCGGGCGTTCCTCGCAATTCAGGACGAATTCGGGCGTTTTGACGCCTATTGCTGGCGGTTCGTCGATGGACGGCCCAGGCGTAATCGATGGAAGGCGATGGGGGAGATTCCGGCGACCTCGCGCGAGTCCGACGCGTTCAGCAAGGATCTCAAGAGCCGTGGTTTCACCTTCGTCGGTTCTACCATCACCTATGCGCACATGCAGGCGGTCGGCATGGTGAATGATCACCTAGTCGACTGCTTTCGATATCGAGAGATTCGGCGGCTCGAGACTGAGTCGGCCGCGCGCGGCGCGCACAGCTGATACGAAAGTGTCGGGGAAACGCGGCGCCCGGACGTGCTCCGGGACAGCCGCCCCTGAATTCGAACCGCGCGGGCGTCTAGAAACCCGGCCAGTGCAACCCGAGCGCCTTGCTGAGAAAGACGGCCATCTGGCCGCGCGTCACCGGATTGTCAGGGCAGTAGTTGCCGCCGCCGCAGCCTCCCGTGATGCCCGAGGCGTGCAACGCCTCGATGTACTGGAAGAAAGGATGATTGATCGGCACGTCGTTGAACGACGCGGTGGCCGGCGCGGGGCTCACGGAACGCCTCCACCAGACTTCGACCCAGCCAAAGTACTGAGGGTTCGGACGGTTGCCCTGCTCGACGTTGAGGATGAGCGCTGCCCCGGCATTGCCGGGCCAGGTGTAGCCGATGGGGTTCGCGTTGTAGTCAGTCGCCCAACCGTGGACAGTGCTCGAGAAGGTCCCGAGATTTTGCGTGGCGCCGTCATATCGACGAAAGTACAGGGAGACACCCAGGGCGAAATCGCTATCCGTCAGGGAGTTCAAGCCGATGTAGTCGATGACTGCGCCGCCTGGAAGGTCGAGGGCCGCGTAGTACTCGATGACCTGGTTCGGGTCGCTAAAGCGCCCGAGGCTTCCGCTCGTGGCGTAGCCGTAGCCATTGTTGCCTGGATAAAATGCCGTCGCCGAGATCGTCGTCACCGTGTAGGCACTCGTGCCGAACGCGTTTGGGAGCTCCCGAGTCCTCGCGAGAGGCGCCGGCCGGTCCTGGGCTGAGGCGACGCCCGCGCATAGAGAGGCGAAGAGCAGCCAACCCGTCACCAAATCGAGTCTCCTGGCTCTTATCACTGTGGACCTCCTTTGATGTCGGCAATGATATCGAGCCGGCACGAAGACGGCAGGGTTGTGTAGGCCGGACCGCTTCATCGGCTCGGTCCCAAAGGGACATTAATCCTTCGCACCAGGCCTGAATCCCGGCTCGCTCGTCGGAGGAACGATGTTCTTCAGCCGCATGTAGGTGACGAGGTTGCCGTAGTGCTCCACGCTGTGCAGGTTGTTGACGGTCAGCACGCCGAGTTTCGGCGCGTCACCTCCGAAGAGCTTGACCATTTGACCAGCCGACGCGTCGGTCATGCCGTCGTAGGCCTTGTCGCAGTAGGCGAAGGCGTCTTTGAGTGCAGCGGTAAGATCGGCTTTGGAGGTCTTGCTCTCCTCGATTTTCGGGGCGGGGTTCTTCTCGCCTAGCACGATGGAACAAAACATGTACTGTGCGTCGGCGACGTGTCCAAGGACCTGGCCGAAGCTGCGGACGGCCTCCGTGGGCTTGAAGCTGTAATTCTCCTCGAGCACCTTGTCGGCCGAGCGGAGCAGCATGCTCTTCACCCCTGAGTAGACGGTCTTGTTGTATGTGCTGAGCGGATTATCCGGGGCCTTGTCCTGGGCTATGGCGACCGCGGCTGGCGCGAGAAGGCAGATCGTAAGAGCTCGCAGAAGTGTTCGCATTGACTTCTCCTCTGGGCTAGAACTGATGTTCCGACCGAACGCGTGATGAACTCCTGTATTACTCGTATCGCAGCGCCAGCGTCGGGGGGATGCGGGATGCCTTTCGCGCGGGCACGTAGGCCGCCAGCATGGTCGCCAGGACCATCGCCGGCACCACCAGGAGATAGACCGCCAGGTCGACGCCGCCGGCGTTGAACAGCATGGAATTCATGAGCTGCTCGACGGCGAAGCCCATGGCCAACCCGATCACCGTCCCGATCGCCACCAGCCTGAGCCCCTTGCCCATCATGAGGCGGAGGACGTCCGCCGGTCGCGCGCCGATCGCCATGCGAATGCCGATCTCGCGGGTTCTGCGGCTCACGTTGTACGAAACCAATCCGTACAGGCCGGCGATGGACAGCAGGAGGCCCACCAATCCCAGGGTGCCGACCAGCACGACCGCTACCCGCGGCCCCTCCACCGCCGAATACCGGTAGAGGTCCTCGTAGGTCCTCGTCTCCAGCATCGGCATGTTGGGGTCGAGAGACCGAACGACCTCCTTCACCGGCTTGACCATCTGCAGCGGATCGTCGATCGACCGCAGCAGCAGGACCAGGCGCGGGACGGGGTGCTGGGCGAGCGGCATGTAGACGAAGTCCTTCGAATTCTCGAAGGTCTCGCGATATTTGACCGTCTGCGCTACACCGACGATCTCGACCGGAGGGCCGGTCGCGCCGTCGAGCCGGATGCGTTTGCCCACGGCATCGGCGTTTGGCCAGTAGTGCTT
>JBASRI010000425.1:0-2509 GCA_049273755.1 Thermoanaerobaculia bacterium | reverse complement strand
GAGCCGGCCACCGCTGGTCCGAGTCCAACCGCGGGCTCTCCGCGCGCTCGGTGTACGCCGTCGCCGCGACAGCCTCCGGACTGTGCGCCGGGACCGCGTCCCAGCTTCTTCGTCTCCCGCCCGGCGGCGCCGCCTGGGAGCCCGTGCCGGGAATTCCGGAAGACGCCGCCGGCGCGTACGCGATCGCGCCGCTCGGGCCCGCGGAGGCGCCGGAACTTCTGGTCGGAACCTCGGGGGACATCGGACGGAGCCTCGAGCGCGGCACGAGCTGGTCCTGGGTTCCGACGCACTCGGTGTTCTCGCTGGCTCCCGACCCCGCGCAGCCCGGCCTCGCCTATGCCGCCACCCGCTCCGCGGTGCTGCGTTCCGAAGACGGAGGCCTGGCCTGGAAGATCGCATCCAACGGCATGCTCAAGACCTTCGCCTTCCAACTCGCGGTCGACCCGAAGAGCGCATCGACGGTCTACGCGGCCACCGCGGGCTCCGGCGTCTACCGGACGACGGACGCCGCGAAGAGCTGGAAGCCCGGAGGCCCCGAGCTCGCCCGGTCGATCGTGCGCAGCCTGGCCCTCGACCCGAACGCGATGGACACGCTGTACGCCGGCACCGATCGGGGCGTCTTCGCGACCACGACGGCCGGGCGAACCTGGTCTCCCCTCTTCGACGGCCTGCCCCGCGCACCGGTCTACGCCCTCGCCGCCGACCCGAAGTCCCCGCTGACTTTTTTCGCAGGGACCGGCGCGGGGCTCTTCGAGACGATCGACGGCGGGCGCCACTGGAACGCGGCGTTCGCCGGAGGCATCCCGGCGCCCGTGACGGCGCTCTCGCTCGACGCCTCCGGCGACATGCTCGTGGCCGGCACGCTCGGGGCCGGCGTTTTCGTCGTGCCGCTCCGGAAGTAGGGTTAGCCCGATTCCTCCGGGGGCACGGCGTCGATCGACAGGCCCGACTCGTCGGCGAGCGCGGCGCGGTTCCTGCCGCTCTGTTGCGCGCGCTTCAACGCGGAGTCGGCCGCGCGCAGGAGGTTGGAGGTATCGCCGACCACTTCGCCTCCTTCCGCCGCGACGCCGAGCGACAGCGTCAGGGGAACGGGGCCGGCCGAGGTGTGCACCGGGCGCCGCGAGAAGGCCTCCCGGATGCGCTCGGCCACCGTCAGCGCCCCCAAACCGTCCGAGCCGGGAAGCACGATCAGAAACTCCTCGCCCCCGTAGCGCCCGACCGCGTCGTAGGGGCGGACCGACGAGTTCATCCGCCGGGCGGCCTCGCGCAGAACTTCGTCGCCCACGGGATGTCCGAGCGATTCGTTGACCTTGCGGAACTCGTCCAGATCCGCGAGCACGACGCCGACCGAGCCGCTCTTGCGGCGCGCCCTTTCGCGCTCCTTGTCGAGGAGATCCAGGATCGCGGCGTGGTTCCAGGATCCGGTCACGGCGTCGCGGGTGGACTGGACGCGCAGCGCGTCCTGCGTGGCGCGCAGCGCCTGCTCGACCTCGACGATCCGCGCCCCGGTCCGCACACGCGCCTTCGCCTCCACGGCGTCGAGCGGCGCGAAGAGGAAGTCGTCGGCGCCGGCGTTCAATCCCTCGAGCAGATCGGCCCCCTCGCGGCGCTCGGTGACCAGCAGGACATACGCCGATGGGAGCTCGGGCTGGAGACGGAGCTTGCGGCACACGTCGATGCCGTTCATGCCGTCCATGTGCCAGGCGACGACGACCAGGATCGGGACGCGCTCGGACTCGAGGCGGCTCCACGCCTCCAGCCCGTTGCGCGCGGGCGTGACGTCGTGGCCCCACTTCGTCAGCCAGCTCTCGAGCTGGCGGAGCCTGTCCGGATCGCTGTCGGCGACCAGAGCCCTCATGCCTCTTCCTCTCCGTCCGCCCGGGGACTCTTGTCCGAATCGTAGCGCATTCGCGGCGCCCGTCTCACAGCGCGTCGAACCCGCGCAGGGCAATACCGCTACGGGAGGCGATCTCCCGGATCTTCGGGTCGCAGAGTACGTCCAGTTCCCATCCCCGCTCCATGACGTAGGTGCTGGAGCGCTGGAGCTCCGCGTCCGGACGCCCGGGATGGCACATCAGCTCGCTCGTCCCCTCTGGCAGATCCTCGAGGATGCGCTCGATCGTTTCGAACGAGACGCCTTCCGCGTAAAAGCAGTCGTAGAAACGGTCCGGCGTCTTCACGCCCGCGGCGCGAAGCCGCCGCCGCTCTTGCTCGCTCGACGCCCGTGCCCGCAGCGAACGGTCCCGGGCGACGTCAGCGAAGACGGGGGCCACCGAGGGATGGAGGGCGGCGTGGTGATGGGAGTCGAGGTGCGTCGGAGGCTTTCGGGCGAGCACCTGGAAGATCTGGATCTGGGCCTCGAGCTCGCGCCGGATCTCGTCGGCCGGGAGCCGGGCGGGCAGCTCCTCCCGGTTCCTGCGGAAGAGACCATCGGGCGCCAGAATCGGCAGCTCGCGGGCGGGCGCCCCGGGGCTCCCCCCTCCGGTGATTACGAAGTGGAGGCCGAGGG
>JBASRI010000418.1:0-3519 GCA_049273755.1 Thermoanaerobaculia bacterium | reverse complement strand
CGCCGCGCGGGACCAGAAGCGGCTGGCCGCCGATCCGAAAGCGCGCTTCGCCGTCCAGCTCGAGCTCGCGTGCGAGATCGGCTCTCTGGTGGACGCCTGGAAGCGCGATCGCCCCGCGGGCTCGATGTGGCTGCTGACCACGGACTACCAGGGGCGAACCTGCTTCCGCGTGCTCTGGGGCCGGTATCCCACCCGGGAGGCGGCGCAGCGCGCCCTGGCCCGCACTCCAGGTTTTTTCTCGACACGCCGGAACCGGCCCGCGGTCGTGGCCGTCCGCTGAGGCGGGCTTTCTGTTACCCTAGGCGACCACCTTTAACCGTAAGCGGGCAATGACGACACAGGCGACGCCGGCCGGGTTTCGTGGGTCCCTGTCCGAGACACCCCTGCCGCAGGTGCTGCGGCGGATCTTTCTCGAGGGGCTCAAGGGGACCCTCTCGCTCGTCCACGGCGACGAGACGCGTCATCTCTTCTTCGAAAAGGGGGAGCTGCGGACGGCGACTTCCTCGCGCGAGGGCCAGCGCATCGGCGCCTTCCTGAAGCGCCGCGGGTGCATCACGGACACGGACCTGAACTGGGCGCTGGAAACCGTGGCCAAGCAGGGTCGGGCCCGCCTCGGAAAGATCCTGGTGGACCGCGGCCTCGTTTCGCGAACGGTTCTCGACGCCGAGATGCGGCGGCTCGTCGAGGAGATCGTCTTCTCGACGTTCGCCTGGGACTCGGGCGAATACCGCTTCCAGGCGTCCTCCGGGGTGCTGGATCCGGACGTGGCGTTGACGCTGTCGACCGCCGCGATCATCGTCGAAGGGATCCGGCGGCTGCCCGAGAGCGAATCCTTCCGCGAAAGGCTCGGAGACGGCCACCGCGTGCCGATTCTGGCCACCGACCCGATGTCGCGCTACCAGTACCTGCCGCTGACGCCGCAGGAGGCCTACCTGCTCTCCCGGATCGACGGGATCCTCGAGGTGGACTCGCTGCTGAAGATTGCGGGCGCTTCCCGCGCTGCGACCGCCAAGATCCTGTACGGGCTGATCTCCTGCGGCATCGTGGAATGGAAGCGGGAGGGCGCGGAGCGTCCGGCCAGCGGCCGCGGCGGATTTCACGGACTCAACGTCGAGGTCGGCGCGGAGCCGACCGATCGCTCGCCCGGGCACGCCGAGCTGGTGCGCAACACCTACCGCCGCATCGATTGGCTGACGCACTACGAGCTGCTCGGCGTGCCGCGGGACGCCACGCCCGAGAAGATCGCCGAGGCCTACTTCGAGCGCAGCCGCCTGTTTCACCCCGACCTGCGACACCGCGAGGACCTCGTCAAGTTCGAGAAGGAGCTCGTGGCGGTCTTCGAGCGCATGAAGGCCGCGTACGAGGAGCTTTCGGACGCGGACAAGCGCGCGCTCTACGACCAAAGCCTGGATGCCGCGCCGGCCTCGCTGCTGATGGCCGACGCGCCGATCGCGGACCCCGAGATGCGCAAGAAGCTGGCGGCCCAGAACTTCCGGCGCGCCCGCCAGCTCATCGAAGAGAAGGACTATCACCCGGCCATTGAGATGCTGCGCGAGGCGGTGCGCTTCGTACCGGGTCACGCGGAGTACCGGTACGTCCTGTCGCAGGTCGAGTTGAAGAACCCGAACTGGACCGACCAGGGGCTCGCCAATCTCAAGGAGGCCGCGCGGCTGGACAGCCGGCGCGTGGCGTTCTCGGTCGAAGCGGCGCGCGCTCTGGCGGACCACAACCGGCCGCACGAGGCCGAGCCTTTCGCCCGGCGGGCCGTTTCCCTGGATCCGTCGCACGAGAACGAAGAGCTGCTGGCGCGCATCGTCGACGCGGCGGCCCAGGTGCCCCCGCCTCCGGGGCAGCACAAGCGTGCCGAGAAGGAAGCCCTGGCGTCGCCCGAAGCCGAGCCCGCGCCCCACTCTTCCGGGCTCCTCTCGCGTCTCTTCCGCCGCGGGTGACCGCGATCCTGACCGGCCTCGGCCTCGCGGCCGCGGCCGGCTTGAACGCCTGGGTGGTCCTGCTGCTCGTCAACGGCCTCGCGCTGCTTCTTCCGCAGGAGTTTCCGGGCAGCGCGACCGCCTTCCTCACGAGTCACAGCATCCTCACGGCGGCCCTCATCCTCTTTCTGACCGAGTTCGTCGCCGACAAGATCCCGATCGTGGATCACCTCTGGAACCTGGCGCAGACGCTGCTGCGTCCGGTCGTCGGGGCCCTGCTCATGTTGGCTTGCGTGCCCGAGGCGTCGCCCGCCAGCCGGATGTTGCTCGCGCTGGCCGGCGCCGCGGCGACGGTCGCCACGCACCTGGCACAGTTGACCACCCGTCTGACGTCCACGGCCGCGACGCGCGGCCTCGCCCAGGTTGCGTTGTCGCTGGCCGAAGACGTGCTCGCGGCGGCGCTGGGCGCCCTCGTGTTCTTCGTGCCCTGGTTCTCGGCCGTCTTTCTCTGTGCGCTCCTCGTCCTCCTGATTCTCGACCGCCGCCGCGTGCTGCACGGCCTGGCCGTGATGTTCTTCCGTCTCAAGCACCCGAGGCGCCGGGCGCGGGCCGCGACCTGATGCCGTACCTGCTCGACGGCAACAACCTCATCGGCACCGCGCGCGGCCGGGGCCGGCCCACCGCAGAAGACCGCGCCGCGCTCGTGGCCGAGATCGCGGATCGCCTCCGCCGCAGCCGGGCTCGCGCGGTGCTCTACTTCGACGGGCCCGTGGGAGACCGGGGCGCCTCCCTGGGGAGCCTTTCCGTGAGGCCGAGTTCGGGCGGGAGCGCCGACGACGCCATCGTGCGGGAAGTGGAAGGGGCCGGCGACCCAGGGTCGATGATCGTCGTGACGGCAGACCGCGAGCTCGGCCGCCGCGTTCGTGACGCCGGTGGCAAGACTTGCGCCCCGCCCGAGTTCTTCGCGCGGTTCGGGCAGTCGGGCGGCGGCGGCGAGGCCAAGCCGGGCGCCGGTCCTGTGGACGTGGAGGAGTGGTTGCGCTACTTCGGGGACGAGGGCAATCGAAAACCGTCCGAATGAGGATACGGGGTCAGGGCTCTCTGGATCTCGGCAAGGCCGATGCGCGGCGCAAGGACTCCTGACCCCGTGGCGGACTCAGGCGTAGTAAAATCGGGGTGGCTCCGAGCGGGCCACGTGATCGCTCCGGGTAACCGGAGAGGAAAGTCCGAACTCCACACGGGCGGCATGCCGGGTAATCCCCGGTCGCGGCGACGCGAAGGAAAGTGCCACAGAGAACAGACCGCCTTCCGAAAGGACGGCAAGGGTGAAACGGTGCGGTAAGAGCGCACCGCCTCTCCGGCAACGGCGGGGGCACGGTAAACCCCATGCGGAGCAAGGCCAAATAGGGAGGCAGCGGGCGCCCGTCCCGCCTCACGTACCGTGAGCTGCCTCCGGGTCGGCTGCTCGAGCCCGAGGGCGACCTCGGGCCCAGAGGAATGATCGCGGCCCCGCCCTCGCGGCGGGGAACGGAATTCGGCTTATCGGCCCGCTCGGAGCTTTTGGCTGCGGCGGTCGCTTCGCGACCGGCAG
>JBASRI010000413.1:0-3741 GCA_049273755.1 Thermoanaerobaculia bacterium | reverse complement strand
ACCTTGCGGTCCGCGAAGCCCGAGAGCCCCGTCAGCGCCAGCATCTCGGCCACGCGGGCGGCGACCTCCTCGCGCGGCGCGCCCCGGCTCTCCAGCCCGAAGGCCACGTTTTCGCCCGCGGTCATGTGCGGAAAGAGAGCGTAGTGCTGGAAGACCATGCCGAAGCGCCGCCGCTCGGGCGAAACGCCTGTGACGTCCTCGCCTTCGACGAGAACACGGCCCGCGTCGGGGGTCTCGAAACCGGCGGTCAGGCGCAGCACGGTCGTCTTGCCGCTTCCCGACGGGCCCAGCAGCGCGACGATCTCGCCCTTCCGCGCCGAGAGCGAGACGCCGCGCGTGACGCGAACCTCCCCGAAGCGCTTCTCGAGGGAGTCGAGCTCGAGGAAGCCGGTCATCGAGGTGGACTCAACGCGCCAGGGCCGCGCCCCGGCCGCGGATGGTGCGATCCCAGATCGCCATCCACTCGGCGCTTTCCTTATCGACGAGGTCCCAGTCGACGTCGGCGACGACCATCTCGCGCTCGACGTCGCGGGCCCACGCCGGCAGCTCTTCGCCGAGGTCGGTGCGGGCGGGCAGGCGGTAGGTCTTCTCGGCGGCGAGGCGCTGCATGGGCTTTCCTCCGACGAATTCGATCAACGCGCGGGCTTCTCCAGGGTGCTTGCTCCCGGCGACCAGGCCCACGGCGTCGTCGATCACGGGCGTGCCGGTCTTCGGGAAGACGTACTGAAGAGGCGAGCCGCGCTCGCGCTCGAGCAGCGTGTCGGGAAGGTCCCAGATCGTGACCAGCCCCTCCTGACGCACGAGCTTCTCGTAGAGCAGGATCGGGTTGAAGACATACTCCTTGGTCTGGGCGTCGAGGCGCGCGAGCCATCCAAACCCCGCCTCCGGAGAGCCGGTCTCCTTGACCGCCTTCGCCAGGATGAAGCCCCACACGGCGCGCATCGTGCCCGAGGCGAGGGGGTCGCGGATCAGGATCTTGCCCTTCCACTTCGGGTCGAGCAAGTCGTCCCACTCGCGAGGCGCCTCCGCGGGGGAAACCGCCTTCGAGTTGTAGACCGGCATCGCCGGCGTGCGGTAGAGGCCGAAGTAGAGATCGCCCGCGTGCCGGCTCGACGCCGCGACGGCCTCCGCCCAGGAGGGGCGGTAGGGTGCGAGCAGCCCCTCCCGCGCGCCCCTCGCGAAGATGGTGCCGGGCCCGCCGTACCAGACATCGGCCTGAGGGTTCGCTTTCTCCGAGCGCAGGCGGTCGTAGATCTCCTGCGACCCCATGTCGAGCCAGCGAAGGTCGACCTCCGGGTGCAGGCGCTCGAACTCCTTCTCGACCAGGCCGAGCAGGTCGCGGCCATGGGGTGAGTAGACGGTCAGGGGAGTGCGGGAATCCGGGCGGCAGGCCGCCGCGAGAAGAAGAGCAAAGAGCGCCCACAGCCGCGGCGGACGGGAGCGCTCTCGCATCGCGGCGATGGTATCAGCGGCGTGTCAGCGGACTCGAGCCGGCCGACGGCGCGTGCGACCCCTCGGATCAGGGCTGCGGCGTCGGCTGCGCGTAGCGCTTCATCGCGTCCTCGTAGGCCTTGCGCTGCTCCGGCGTCATCTTCTCCAGCGCCTTGTTCATCTGCTCGCGCGCGTCCGAGATCGCCTTCTCCTGCTCGGGCGTCAGTCCCCCCATCGCGACATCCGTCTTCCTATAGCCCGCGGGCACCTCGAAGAGGGACGCGGGCAGGGACTTCTTCTCCAGGCGCGTCAGCTCCATCGTCATGAACGGTTCCGTCGCTCCCTTCCTGCGCGTGGACCAGCGGACGGGGAAGCCCTCGAGGCCCTTCTCCTTCAACGCCTGAATCCAGCTTCCGGCGGAATGCTCGCGGCGGTTCATCGCGGCGATCCAGTCACCGGAGGCGCCGAACTCTTTGGTGACGCAGACCTCGATCTGGTCCCCCTTCGAGGACGTCAGGAGCGCTCGCTGGCACGCGATTCCGGCCACGCTGCCGGCGCCGAGGCGCTCGACCGTGTACGTCTCCTTCGGGAGGCTCTTGGAGTCCTCCGCCGCCTTCGCGGTGTCCCAGACCGAGTAGGTCTTGTTCTCGTCGTTGACCATGTACAGCACGTTCGGCTGCGCGACCTTGCCGAACATCTTCATCTTCATCTTTTGGGGGGCCTCCTTGCGGTTGCGCGCAGACTCGGGGAGGCTCATCTCCCACTCCGTGCGGTAGGCCGAAGGCGTGACGAAGATTTTGCCGGTACCGGTGATCGACTGGCCCTTTTCCACGTTGGTCTGAATGCGAAAGTCGGCGACGCCCTCGAACGGGGAGGCCGACGCGACGCCCGTCGCGGCGAGCGCGAAAGCGAGGCCTTGTGTCATCCCGAGGAGCACAGCGACGAGGGATCCCTTTTTAAGCTTCGCTGTGGCATAAAAGGGATCCCTCGCTGCGCTCGGGATGACAGAGGGCGTTTTCATGGAGCTCCTTTCATTTCCAGGCGAGCAGGTTTGCGAGCAGTCGGTACGCGCCGGGCACTCCGGCGGGAAGCTGGCGGAAAAAGGCGAGGCCAGTGTAGACGTAGCGGCCCTTGCCCAGGCGAGCGACGAGCAGCCCGCCCTTCAGCACGGGTCCGCCCGGGTCGGCCATCGCGAGCAGCGGCGTGTACGCCTTGTCCCAGGTGTGGGCGAAGTAGAGGCCGCGCTCCTGGACCCAGTCCTCCCAGTCGCCCTCGGTGATTCGGTTGGGCGTCGTGAAGACGGGGTGGTTCGGATCGAGCAGGATGACCTTCGCCGTTTCGTCGGTGATGCGGTCGTGCGGCCGGGCGATCTCCAGGGGGTAGGGCGCGAAGCCGCCCTGGAGGAACGGATACTGCTGGTACTGCACGATCAGCAGCCCGCCGGAGCGGACGTAGTCCAGAAGCCGGCTGTTGGCTCGGGGCAGCGCGGGATCGGTCTCGTAGGCGCGGCTGCCGATCAGGATCGCGTCGAACCGGGACAGGTCGCCACCGTCGAGGTCGCGCGCCGTGAGAACCTCCACCGGCAGCCCCACGGCCGACAGCGCCTCGGGCACCTTGTCGGCGGCTCCGCGCACGTAGCCGACGTGCGAGAGCCGAGGAAACCGGATGTCGGCCACCGTCACCGAGACCTCGCTCACCTCGGGCATCGGCGTGCGGGGAATGTAGCCGTAGTCGATCAGGCGGATCCCCCGATCCATCGTCCGGCCGTCCTCGAGCGCGGCCGAAACGTGGAAGACGAAGCGGCCGGGTCGCAGGGCGGGCGGAGACGCCAGGGAGACGTCGAAGAAGCGGTTCTCGCCGCGCTTCTCGAACGCGAAGCTCCGCGGCTCGGGGGCGCTCCAGCCGCGCGGAAGCGCGACCTGGAGTCGGCCGGACACCGGCTTTCCGGAGTTGGACGTCAGCGTGACCTCGATCGGCTCCTTGGGCCGGCCGATCGGCCAGACGATCCGGTCGGGCTCGACGGCGACGTCGAGTGAGGGCACGGCTCGCACCGGGCGTCGTACCTCGCCGACGGCCCGATCGCGAAAGCGGAAGGCGGCCTCTCGCGACAGCGTCAGAGGCACGCCGCCGATCTTGAGCCGGACGAGCGCCCGCAGGGGGCCCGGCTGGAATGGTTCACCGCGCACCGGCGCCGGGGCTTCGCTCCAGTCGTAGAGCGCGCCGTTGAGCGGCCGGCGCAGGAAGTACGGGGCGGTCGGCTCGGCTCCGGGCGGCGCCGCGGCGCTCGACTTCCACTCCTCGAGCTTGCCC
>JBASRI010000411.1:0-8957 GCA_049273755.1 Thermoanaerobaculia bacterium | reverse complement strand
CGGCGAGGGCCCTGCGGCGGTCAGCGTCGGCCGGGCGACGCGGACCGTCGCGCGCGGCACGGGGAGCTGATCGCTGTTCGGCGGATCGGAGCCCCAGGTCTTCCCCGGGGCTTCTTGTGGCCGCCGCGTCCCACGCAGGCCGTGACCCCCATTCTACGAGACGTCCGGGTGGACGGCCGGGCCCGGTTCTGCTAGATTTCGCCGTCTTTTTCGGGGGTAGGACGCCCATGGCGATGATTCCAGCGACTCAACTGCGCAGCGGCATGCTCATCATTCACAATGGAGAGCTCCACCGCGTCCACGACATGGTCCACAAGACGCCCGGCAACCTGCGCGGCTTCGTCCAGGCCAAGATGCGCAACATCCGCTCCGGCGCGATGAACGAGCACCGGTTCGGCTCGACGGACCGGGTGGAGAAGGCATCCCTGGACGAGCGGGAGATGGAGTACCTGTATTCCGACGCCGCCGGCCACCACTTCATGGACCAGACGAGCTACGACCAGGTCACGCTCTCCGACGAGGTCATCGGAGAGCAGATGAAGTACCTCCTGCCGAACACGGCGATCCACGTCGACTTTTACGACGAGAACCCGGTGGGCATCGAGCTGCCGAACACGGTGACGCTCGAGGTCGTGGAGACCCAGCCCGGTATGAAAGGCGCAACGGCGTCTGCCTCGTACAAGCCCGCGAAGCTCGAAACAGGTCTGCAGGTGATGGTGCCGCAGTTCATCGAGGCGGGCACGCGGATCAAGATCGACACGCGGGACGATAGCTATCTGGAGAGGGCGTAACCGGGTATGCTGTTGCAGCATAAACCCATGAGTCCCAAGAACTTTTTGGGTTGACGTCCCCCCGGCCCGCTCGGATAATCCCCTTCGTGTTCCCCCGTAGGTTTGCCGCGACGGCGGCGCTTCTGGCCGCCGTTTGCCTTTTGGGCTTCGCGTCCCCCGCCGCAGGCCAGCGCGTTCGCCAGTCCAAGAAGCAGGCGGTCGAATCGAAGCAAATGCGCGCCAGCCGGACGGTCGCTCGCCGGAGTCCCTCGAAGACCCGGAGGGCGACGCGCCCCATCGAGCGCCAGGATCCCCAGGGAGCGGTCGTGCTCGACCAGGTGGCGCTCGAGGTACCCGTCCAGTACGGCCCGTACCTCCCTCTCGAGGCCTACGACTATCCCGGCCCGGCCTGCGTCGAGCAAGAGGCGGTCGTGGAAGCCCGCCTTCACGAGACGACCGAGGAGGACACGCCCGAGCCGGAGAACGTAGCCGACGCGGTCGGGCCAGCGCTGGAGACGAGCGCGCTGACCCGGGTCGCCCGGACCCTCGGATCGCTGCTGCACCCCAAGTCGTCGCAGACGACGCTCCGGCCCGAGGACGTGGATCTTTCGGATCTGCTGACGGCGGGCGTCCAGATCCCGGTCGAAGGCGTGGACGTGAGCGGGCTCCGGGACTCGTTCCTGAACTCGCGCGGAAGGCACCGCCAGCACCTGGCCATCGACATCGGCGCCCCCAAGGGCACGCCCGTTCTGGCGGCCGCCGACGGCCAGATCGCGCGGCTGCGGCGCGAGAACCGCGGAGGCATCTCGCTGTACCAGAAGGACGCGAGCGGCCGGTATCTCCTCTTCTACTGCCACCTCTCCAAGTACAAGGCGGGCCTGCGGCCCGGCGACCCCGTCACCAGGGGCGACGTGATCGGCTACGTCGGCCGCACCGGACACGTCATCGGCGGGGCGCACCTGCACTTCTCGATCACGCGCCTGCCCGAGGACGACGACAACTTCAAGGCCGGCGTGGCAATCAATCCGTACCTGCTGTTCCTGGCGGCGGTGCCGTAACCGCCGTTTGTCATCCCGAGGGCCGGAGGCCCGAGGGATCCCTTTTCAAGCTGTACGGTTCCTGCAAAAGGGATCCCTCGCTGCGCTCGGGATGACAGGCGAAGGCTTCGCTTCGCCCGTCACTTCAAGGCTGGCGTGGCAATCAATCCGTACCTGCTGTTCCTGGCGGCGGTGCCGTAACCGCCGTTTGTCATCCCGAGGGCCGGAGGCCCGAGGGATCCCTTTTCAAGCCGCAGAGTCCCTTCCAAAGGGATCCCTCGCTGCGCTCGGGATGACAGGACCTAGACCGTCCGGGGGTCCTCCCGGGCGAACAGCCGGTCCAGCCAGAGGTTCGTCAGCTTCTCCGAGACGGTGTTCTGCCGGAGGCGGGCGGCGAGGTTTCCCCAGTCCATCTCGTCGAGCTTCTGGTCCTGGTTGAAGCAGGAAAAGACGATCTCCTCTTTTCCGGTCGCCGGGTCCACGTGCTTCTGGAGGCACTGCGCACAGACCTCTTTCATCATGCACTGCATCGGCGAGTTGATCGACGCGATGCCGACGTGGGAAGGGGAGAGGTGCGGCGCGAGGACGTTCTTGCGCGCCCGGGCGACCGCCCCCATCATGCGGTCCGATCCGATGACGATCATCCGGCCGGCCTCGGAGAGGGGAATCGGGGCCTCGCCGAGCTTGCCCGTCGCGTAGGCCGCCATCGCCTCAACGATGTTGCCGACGAAGCTGCGGTCCGAGGGCCGGCGGGTGGGGATCGGCTCGCCCCGGTCGACCGACAGGACCAGCACGTCGGCCGCGGCCTCCAGCTCCTCGCGCTTGTAGAAGTCGTCGGCCCTCTTGTAGCCCGCGAAGTAGACGACGCGGTTGCCGAGCGCCCGGGCTTTCTTCCCGATCGAGAACAGCACCGCGTTGCCGAGGCCGCCGCCGCAGAGCACGACGGTGCCGTTCTCGGGAAGCTCCGTGGGCGTGCCCGTGGGTCCCATGACGACGACGGGTTCGCCCGGCTTCAGAACCGAGCAGAGGCGCGTCGAGCCGCCGATCTCGAGGGCGATCATCGAGAGCAGGCCCTTCCGCGAGTCCACCCAGGCCCCCGTCAAGGCGCAGGGCTCGATCAACAGCGGCGATCCCCCCGCGCGGGGCGCGAAGGACTCCAGGTTCTGCAGTCGGAAGAACTGCCCGGGCTGGAAGTTGCGGGCGGCCGCCGGGGCGCGGACCACGACCTCCACGATCGTCGGCGTGAGGCGCTCGACGGAGACGACCGTCGCCGTGAGCTCGTCGGCGATCCGGTCGCGGAAAGCGTCCCATTCCGCTTCGGGCGCGGCGGCGGGGCCGCCCTCGCCGTCGAGGACTTCGGCGATGGCCCCGTAGCCGTTACGGGCCGAGGCCATGGCCTTCACGACGTTGCCGTTGTAGGCGGGGTGGTTGTCCCCGAAGAACGTCACGAACTTGCCATGGCGCGCGTACCCCGTGAAGAACGCGCCCTCGTCCTCGGCCGACGCCGGCTCGAGCACGAAGCTGCCGTCCTTGCGGACGGCCCGGTGCGGCGCGAAGAATCGGCGCTTGGCGTCCAGCGGGAAGGCGTCCGGATACTCCTTGGCATACGTGATATTGGGAGTCGTTCCCGCCGCGACCAGGCAAGTGCGGGCGCGGAGCTCGACGACCTCGCCCGAGCCGCCCCGCTGGAAGCGCACCGCGGCGAGCTTTCCGTCCTGGTCGGGCACGGCCTCGAGGGGCTCCAGGTTCTCGATGAAGGAGATTCCCTCCTCGAGCGCCTTGACGACCTCTTCGTGGTTGAGACGGTATGCGGGGGACTCCTCCAGGGAGCGCCGGTAGACGATCGAGACGCCTCCCCACTCGCGGCAGAGCCCGGCCAGGTCGGGCTCCCCGCCGGCGGCCCGTGCCCGGTCGCGCTCGTGGCGGACCGCGAGGCCGTGCGCGAGCAGGCCGTTCAAGATCTCGCGCTCCTCCACGTCGAACCCCGCGCGCAGCGTCCCCTCGTCCTTCTCGGCTGCCAGCGCCTCGTAGCGCGCGAGAGTCTTCTCGGCCTGGAGAGGGTAGTAGGCCAGCAGCTCCGTGGCCGTGTCGATCGCCGTGAGCCCTCCACCGATGACGACCGCGGGCAGCTCCGCCTGGAGGTTGGCGAGCGCCTCCTCCTTGAAGGCGCCGGTCAACTGGAGCGCCATGAGGAAGTCCGAGGCCTTGCGCACGCCCCGGATGAGGTTGTTCTTCATCGGGATGATCGTCGGGCGGCCGGCTCCCGCGGCGATTGCGACGTGGTCGAACCCGGCCGCAAAGGCCTGCTCGGCGTTCAGCGCGCCGCCGAAGCGCACGCCGCCCAGGATCGCGAAGCGCCGCCGCCGCGCCAGGGTCAGGTGCACGAGCGTCAGGAAGTTCTTGTCCCAGCGCACCGTGATGCCGTACTCCGAGACGCCGCCGAAGCCGGCGAGCGGGCGCTCGTCGAGCGGACGGGTGATCTCCGCCCAGTCCCGGATGGGCCGGATGCCGCCACCGTCGGCGCCCGTCCAGTCCGCCGGCAAGGGCTCGATCTTCAGGCCGTCGATGCCGATCACGCCGCAGCCCTCGTTGAGGAGGTAGTGCGCCAGCGTGTAGCCCGCGGGGCCCAGGCCCACGACGAGGACCTTCTTTCCGGTGTACGGCCGGACGCAGGGCCGGCGGGGATTGAGCGGGTTCCAGCGCGTCAGCAGGCCGTAGATCTCGACGCCCCAGGGCAGGGCCAGCACGTCCGTCAGCACTCCCGTCTCGATCTGGGGGATGTTGACCGGCTCCTGCTTCTGGAAGATGCAGCCCTTCATGCAGTCGTTGCAGATGCGGTGGCCCGTGCCCGGGCACATCGGGTTGTCGACCGTCACGAGAGCCAGGGCCCCGATCGAGTCGCCCTCGCGGCGGAGCTGGTGCATTTCCGAGATCTTCTCGTCCAGCGGGCACCCCTTCAGCGCGATGCCGAGCGGGTTCTTCTGCCAGGAGGCGGTCTTGGCGTCGAAGAACCCCTTCGAGCAGGAGTCCTTCTCGCGCTCGTGACAGAGAATGCAGTAATGCGTCTCGCCCAGAACCTCCCGAGCCGACATGCGAAGGTCCGTGAGCTGGAAGCCGCGGCGCCGGCGCCGCCGCTCGGCCGGACCGACGCGCTCCTCGGGCAGGGAGGGGGTGGGCCGGTCGGTCGCGACCAGGTTCTGGTAGTCGAGCGCCTCGGGCAGGTGGAAGGAGGTCCAGCTCCTGATTTCGCCCTTCAGCGACGGGTGCTCGCGGCGCAGGTGGCACCAGAAGGCGTAGCCCTCGAGGGTGGCCTCGAGAAAAGCCAGCAGCTCCTCGTCGCTCTCGCCGTCTGCGCGAGGGACGCCGGGATCCGGCGCGGCGGCGGCCGCTCGCGCCAGCGCGCGCGCCGCTTCCCGGGACGCGGGGGGGACCTCGGGCTTCTTCTTCTGGCGCAGGGCCGCGATGAAGTCGGACTCGAGGTCGAGCAGGGTCGAGACCATCGTGGACGTGGCGAGCTCGGGGTCGGCGCCCCAGGGGAGGCCCGGGAAGAGCCCGCGCTCGATCCCCGCGGCCGCAGCCGCGACCGGGCCGACGGCGTAGCCCGCGAGGTCCGCCGGGAGCTTGGTCTTGACCGCCCGGCGCAGCAGGAAATCGCGGCGGAAGCGGAACAGCACCGCCTCGGGACCGGCCGAAGACGCCTGGCGCCTCCATTCCTCCTCGATCCCGAAGAGGCGCGCGAGGAACCGGGCGAGCGGCCGCGCCGCGTCCACGAGCAGGCGGGAGCGGGCCAGGGGATCCACGGAGTCCGGGGCCGCCCGGTAATGGCGCAGTCGCTCGGCCAATCCGGCGTCCTCGCGGGCCAGGGCCTCGAGGAAGGCCGAGTCGAGCTCCGCGAGACGGTCCTCGCGGTGCAGGTCCTGGTAGCTGAAGCCGGGTTCGCCGAGAGGGAAGTCCCTCCCGGCGAGGGTCGACGCTGTGGCGGTCTCCAAGCGCTCCGATTTTAACCCGGCCGCCCCCGTCGCGGGTTGACACGGCCGCCGAATTGACGATAATAGGAGTCGTTACTGATATGGAAGCATCGCTCCCCGCCATCCCGCGCCGGTCCACCCTCCAGCGGCGCCTCGTCTACGAGGCCGTCCTGGCGACGGACACCCATCCCACCGCCGAATGGGTCTACGAGGCCGTGCGCCGGGTCCTGCCGCGGGTCTCCCTCGGCACGGTCTATCGCAATCTGCAGGTGCTCGTGGCGGAGGGGCGCCTGAAGTCCTTCCTGCGCGGTGGCCGGACCTGCTATGACGGGGATCTCGAAGCGCACGACCACTTCTCGTGCGACCGTTGCGGCCTGCTGGTGGACATCCCGCGTGCGGCGGAAGCGCTGCCGTCCGAGAGGCGCCTGAAGGCCAAGGGATACGTCATTTCGGGACGCGTTCTGGAATTTCAAGGGCTGTGCCGGGACTGCCGCCAGAGCATCAAGGCTGGAGGAGGACAGAAGAGGTGAGCAAGCTCGCAAACACCAAGACCCACGAGAACCTGAAGCATGCCTTCGGCGGGGAGTCGCAGGCCAACCGGCGTTACATGTACTTCGCCCGCCGCGCCGACATCGAGGGCTATCCGGACGTCGGAGGCCTGTTCCGCGACACGGCGGAGGCCGAGACCGGCCACGCGTTCGGCCACCTCGACTTCCTGAAGGAGGTCGGCGACCCGGCGACGGGCTTCGCGATCGGCGGGACGGACCTGAACCTGAAGTCGGCCGTGGAGGGGGAGACCTACGAGTACACCCAGATGTACCCGGGGTTCGCCCGCACCGCGCGCGAGGAGCGGTTCACGGAGATCGCCGAGTGGTTCGAGACGCTCGCGCGGGCAGAGAAGTCGCACGCGGGCCGTTTCCAGAAGGGCCTCGACACGCTGGGCCAGATCTAGGGTTTCCAGGATCCCGTGTTCGATCCTG
Organism: Thermoanaerobaculia bacterium; assembly: GCA_049273755.1. Taxonomy (GTDB): domain Bacteria; phylum Acidobacteriota; class Thermoanaerobaculia; order UBA5066; family Gp7-AA6; genus DAHUXD01. The sequence goes on along the minus strand of JBASRI010000411.1, from coordinate 2,202 downwards.
CCGCACACGGCTTCTTCGACCGATCCGAGGTCGAGAAAGAGCTGCGCCGCGTGGCCGACATCTGCCACACGTGCCGCCGCTGCTACAACCTCTGCCCGTCCTTCGACGTCCTCTTCCGGGCGTTCGACCGCCCGGAAGTGGACGGAGAGGTGGGGAAGATGCCCGCCGCGGATCTCGGCGCCTTTTCGGACCTCTGCTACGAGTGCAAGCTCTGCATCCCCCACTGCCCGTATTACCCGCCGCACCGCTGGGACGTGGACATTCCGCGTCTGGTCCTGCGCGACCGCGCCGCCCGAGTGGCGAGCGAGGGCAAGCTGCCGCTAAGGGAGCGCATCCTTTCGTCGGCCGACGCCGTCGGCCGGCTCGCGAGCGGCGCGGCGTCCCTCGTCAACGCCGTCAACGACAGCCGCATTGCCCGGGTTCTCATGGAGAAGACGCTCGGGGTGCACCGCGACCGGCTGCTGCCGACCTGGTCGGGAGAGACGTTTCTGCAGTGGTGGGACCGCCGGGGGGGGGCCACCGCTCCGGCGCCCGGCCCGGCCTCCGGCGAGCGCGTGGCTCTCTTCGTGACCTGCTCCGTCAACGCCAACAGCCCCGAGGTCGGGCGCGCGGCCGTCGCGGTTCTCGAGAAGAACGGCTGCGAAGTCGCCGTTCCCCCCCAGCGTTGCTGCGGAATGCCGTTCCTGGAGAGCGGGGACGTGGACTCGGCGCGGGAATGCCGCGGAACCAACGTGGGCGCGCTTCTTCCGTTCGTCCGCGCCGGATACACGGTCGTGGTCCCGGGGCCGACCTGCAGCTTGACCCTCAAGAAGGAGTACCCGGTGCTCGGTCCCGAGGAGGAGGCGCGCGAGGTGGCCGCGCGCACGCAGGACCTCTGCGAGTACCTCATGCGGCGCCACGCCGCGGGGCGCCTCGCGACGGATTTCGCGCGTTCGCCGGGCAAGGTCGTCTACCAAGTGCCCTGCCACCTGAAAGTCCAGGACATCGGCTTCAAATCGCGGGACCTGCTCCAGCTGATCCCGGGCGCCGAGGTCGTCACCGTCGAACGGTGCACCGGCCACGACGGGACCTGGAGCATGAAAACGGAGTACTTCCCGATCTCGATGAAAGTCGGCAAGCCCGTGTTCGACGCCATCGAGAGGGAGCGCCCGGACCGCGTCTCCACCGACTGCCTGCTTGCGGGCATCCAGATCCGGCAGGGCACCGGCAAGACTCCGAAACATCCGATCCAGATCGTCGCCGAGGCGTACGGGCTTCGCGACGAGCCCTAGATTCCAGGAGAGCGCCATGGACCTCTTGACCCCCGACGACATCAAGAACCTTCACGAGTACGAGCTCGAGCGCGGCGACTTTCGCAGCCGCGTCATCGCGTTGAAGAGCCGCCGTCGGATTCCGCTGGGGCCGCTGATGACGGTGGTCTTCGAGAACCGCGACACCGTGCGCTTCCAGGTCCAGGAGATGCTCCGCGTCGAGCGGATCGTCCAACCCGAGAAGGTGCTTCACGAGGTCGAGACCTACAACGAGCTGCTGCCCGGGCCGGGCGAGGTCGCGGCGACGCTCTTCATCGAGATCACCGACCAGGCCCGGATCCAGGAGGTCCTCGACGGCTTCATCGGCCTCGACGAGCCGGGAGGCCTGCGGCTGACCATCGGGTCGCAAGGCTATCCGGCTCTCTTTGCTCCGGGACAGAGCCGCGAGGACCGCATTTCCGCCGTCCACTACATCCGCTTCCGCCCGGGCGAAGAGGGCAAACGCGCTCTCGCCTCCGGGGCTCCGGCGGCGCTCGAGGTCGCGCGAGGCGACTACCGCGCCCGCCAGGAGCTTCCGCGCCAGACCGTCGAGGAGCTGCTCGCGGACCTGGGACAGTAGGCAGGTGGCATCGATCCCCTAGGCTAGGGCGAGGAGGTCCAGATCGCCGCGAAGGCGGGAACGAGATCCTTCCAGCGCCCGGGACGGCGCGCCAGCGCCGACGGCACGCCCACGGCGACGAGAGTGACCGGCTCGAGGGCGAAGAGGCGAATGCGGCGCCGCGACAGCTCCCCGAGGCGGCGGTCCGAAAGCCGCAGGAGGCGCGCGTTCTCGAGAATCCAGTCGCGCGGCAGGCGGCTGGCGAGCGCGGAACGGACACTCCGCTCGTCCAGGGTTCCTTCCAAAAGCAGCGCAGCGGGCAGCCCGCGCCGGCGGCGCCGGGCGCCGCGGGCC
>JBASRI010000647.1:0-9373 GCA_049273755.1 Thermoanaerobaculia bacterium | reverse complement strand
CCGGCTCGCGGCTCGCCCAAAGGGGCTCGACCGCGAGCCTGACCTCTCGCCACGCTCCCGCTCCCGCGGCGCGAGCCTCCTCCCTCCCTTCGGTCTGGAGACTCCTCGCGCCGCGAACGGATGTTCTCGAGGAGAGTTTTACTTCCCTGGGGGCGGGTTGTCGCGCTTGTACCGCTTCAGCATTCCCTCTTCCTTCATCACCTTCTCGATCGCGTCGATGTCCCAGGGGGCTTCGGTGGAGACGACCTCGGCGCCCTTGTCGGTGATGAAGACGATGTCCTCGAGGCGGACGTAGATCTTCTCCTCGGGCACGGTCAGCGCGGGCTCGATGGTGAACACCATGCCGGGCTTGAGCGGCCCGGAATGCGGGCCGACGTCGTGCGTCGCCATCCCGACCCAGTGGCCCAGGGCTGCGTCGTCTTTGGCGGCGCTCTCCTTGTACTTCTTGACGAAGTCTTCGGCGCCCGCGCGGTGCGCCGGCTTCGAGAACTTCGCGGACGCCAGGCCCGTCTCCATGTCCGCCGCCGCCTCCTGCATGATCTGGTGGGCCGTCGCGCCCGGGCGGATGTGCTTCAGGATCGCCCGGTAACACGCCAGGTAGAAGCCGTAGAGCTCCCGCTGCCACTGGGAGAACTTGCCGTTGACCGGCCACATGCGCGTGACGTCGCTCATGTAATAGCCGTAGTCCGGGGCGTAGTCCATCAGCAGGAAATCGCCGTCCTCCATCTTGCGCTTGCCGGCGTTGTAGTGGGGCCAGTAGGCGTTCTTCCCGCTGCCGATCAGCGAGTAGTACGCGTCGCCCTGGGCTCCGTTGCGGTAGAAGACGAACTTGCCGACGGCGTCGAGCTCGCGCTCGTACTGGCCGGGCCGCGTCGAGCGCATGCCCTCGAGAAGGGCCAGGCCCGCCAGGCGCGTCGCCTTGCGGATCATCGCGAGCTCCCGCTCGCTCTTGATGAGCCGAAGCGCGTCGAGGGTGGGGGAGAGGTCGCGGATCTCGAAGAACGGGAATCGGTCGCGGAGGAGCCGCGCGAAGTTCCCTTCGCGGGACGGCCGGCCGTCGAAGGGATCGGTCGCCGCGTCGGCGACGTAGCGTAGCGCGAGGTCGCGGCTCATCGAGCCGCCCTCTGCCGGGGCCATCGGCGTGTAGAGGATGCGCCTGCCCCCCCGCAGGAACCGGCCCTCGATCTGCTCGGCCAGGACGCCGGTCGAGGCCACGGCATCGACGCCCGTGAGCTTCTGGATCTCCGCGGCGTCCTCGGCCGAGAGCATCTTCCCCTCGCCCTTCTCGCGTCCCTCGTTGCGGTTCGGGAGGTAGAGCGTCGCTTTCTTCGTCGTCCCATCCATGAGGAGGTAGGCGTGGGGCACCTCGACGCCGCAGAGGTAATAGAACTCGTTGGACTGGCGGAAGCGCGTGTAGCCGGGCGGGGATGGCGCGCCCTGCACGACGGCGAAGGCGTCCGTGCCAATCGCCTCGTAGACCTTCGCGCGCCGCGCCGCGAACTCCTCGGGCGGAAAGTCGGTCGTGAAGAGCGGGAAGCCTTCCTGGGCGAGGAGCGGGAGCGCGAGGGTCAGGGTCACAGACCCGAGAAGCCAGCGACGCAGCGGCATGAATCCCTCCTAATCTTCCAGGCGCATTCCGGAAAACATCGGCCGGCCGGCGAGCGCGATGCGGAAGCCGTATATCGCGAGCGCGGCGAGCACGAGTAAGACAAAGAGCGAGGTCCCGGCATACCAGGCCGAGGAGTCGGTCGTCAGCGGGAACTGCAGGGAGTGGCCGAAGTAATTGGAAAAGACCAAGGCGAGCAGGCCGAAGCGCAGGAAGACGAAGATTTCGGCGGCGGCCACGACGAGGGCGAAGGCCCCCGAAATCAGACCACCGTCGAGAAACGAGGGCGCGGCGAAGATCAGCACGAAGACGGCGGCCGCGAGCCACTCCTTCCTGAGAACCGCGCGCAGAAGGAAGAAGAGCATCGCGGTGGCGAGCGCGAAAAACATGGCGATCGCCGGGGCGAAGAGGTGACTCGCTACGGCTCGCGGGCCACGCAGCGTCAGATCCCATGGGAAGGGCGGGATCGGCGGCGTCGCCTCGAAGGCCCGGAGCGCGAGCTCCCGCAGTTCCCGGGAGATGGCCGCGAAAACGCCGACCAGGGCGCCTGCCAGGAGCACGCGCCCGACCAGCGGGTCAAAGAGGCGGCCCGACAGCAGACGCGTCCAGCCGATCAGCGAGTCCGGCCAGCGGCGCCGGATCAGCGGCTCGAGAGCGACGTACAACAGCCAACACACGCCGGCGAGGAAGAGGGCGAGGCTCGCGCCCAAGAGAAGCAGGGAGAGCTCCGAATCGCTCGCCACGTGGCTCGTCAGGAACGCCCAAATGATCATCGAGCAAGCGAACACGAAGGCGGCCAGGCGCATCGCGCCTCGACGGTCGCTGCGGCCCAGACGCAGGTTCCGACGGGCGATCAGCGCCCCGCCGACGACCAATATGCCGAGAAACAAGAGGTCGAAGTCCCGGCGTGCCCCCGTCAGCTCGGCCGGACGAGCCGTCCGGGGCGGACTGCTCCAGGGTCCGGCGAGCTCGAAGAAGACGAGCCGTCCGCGCGCGGCCGCCGCCTCGACGCGCAGCGGCCGCTCCGGTCGTTCGGGTTTGCTTTCGACCCATGCCGCCCGGGCGTCCGCGTACGAGGGAGGAAGCCACCGCGGCTCGGCCGGCGAGAGGGCCGCGGTGTCGAGCCCGGCTTCGGCGAGAAGAATCGACCAATCGAGTGCGGCGGACGGCGCCTGCGGCACGGAAGACGGGACCGCTTCGAAACGGATCAGGCCGCCCAACGGGTCGAGCTCGACGCCGATCATGCCGCTGGTCGTTGGCGGCGGATCGCTCTCGGTCACTACTAGCGCCAACCCGGAGTCTTCCCCGCGGAAGCGCTCGGGGATGAGCTGGTCGGGGCTCTGCCGGTACCAGAAGTAGATCGCCGCCGGACGCCCGTCTTCCATGTCCTTCCAACGGTTCTTCGATTTGTCGTGTTCCTCGACCCAACGCCGGTACTCGCCGTTCCCGGAAAAGCCCCACGCGGCGCCGAGCGGCTTCTCGGTGTAACCGAGCCTCCGGATGACCTCCTTGGACCGATCGGCGAGGGCTTCGGGCGGCTTCTCCAGCGGCACGTGCCCATGGCGGTAGGCGCGCGGCGAGAGATAGGCGGCGAGCACCAGCCCCGCGAAGATCAGTACGAGAGAAACCCACGCCGCCGCGGGCTTCATTCCTTCGTCGCTGCCGGCGGCGGCGACCATCTCGGGAGAAGGTGTCTCGCCAGCGGCGATGGCGGCCGCCAGTGGATCGCCTCCCGGCAGCGCCGCGGCAACAGCCGCGACCGAGCGCGGCCGCGCCTTCGGGTCCTTCTCGAGGCAGCGGAGAATGACGCGCTCGACGGCAGGATCGAGTCCGGGCGTCACGGTCGAAGGCGCGGTCGGCTGCTCCTCGCTGTGCTTGCGCCTCCAGTCGGCCAGAGAGGCCGCCTCGAAGGCCTTTCGTCCGGTGAAGAGCTCGTAGAGCACGAGCCCCAGCGCATAGATGTCGCTCTGGATGGAGGCGCCCTTGCCCGAGAGCTGCTCGGGCGCCATGTAGGCGGGCGTGCCCGAGACTTCCGCGCCGCCTTTGTCGCCCTCGACGTCGGCCGCGAGGCCGAAGTCAGTGATCTTCGCTCGGCCGCGGCCGTCGATCATGACGTTGCCGGGCTTGAGGTCCCGATGCAGCACGCCCTTGTCGTGCGCGGCGGCGAGGCCCGCGCAGAGCTCGCGCGCGATATCGACGGCCTTGTCCTGCGGAAGACGGCCGATGCGACGCAGCAGCGAGGCCAGGTCCTCGCCGTCGACATACTCCATCGACAAGAAGTGCCGTCCCTCGATCTCGCCGACGTCGTAGACGCGGCAGACGTTCGGATGCGAGACGCCTCGCGCGTGACGCACCTCGGCATAGAAGAGTTCGATCCAGGCGGGCTCCGAAGCGAGCCTCTCCGGCAGGAACTTCAGCGCGACCGGCTGGCCGAGCTTCAGGTCGTCGGCGCGGTAGACCTCGCCCATCCCACCCCGGCCGACGAGGCCGATGATGCGGTAACGCTCGCCGAGGACGGTTCCAGGAGCAAAGCCGCCGCCATCGAGCGAGGGCGAAGAGGCGAGGCGGCGCCCAAGCGCGGCCTCGACGACCGACGGCGTCGCCAGGCCCGTCGGCAGTTGTGACGGAGAGCTGGCGGGCGCACCACAGGCCGCGCAGAAGCGACTGGCCGCGGCCAACTCCGCCGAGCACGAGGAACAACGCATTCGCCGCCCTTGAAACCAGCGCGAATGCTACTGCAGGTCGGGCGCCGGGCTATTCACGGTCCCAGAGTGCGTTGCCTCCGGGATGCGATAACGGCCGAGCACGACCGTGACGTTGTCCTTGCCGCCCGCTTCCAGCGCGAGGTCGAGGAGACGCCGGCAGGCCTCGGCCGAGGAGCCGGCGGCGGAGAGCACGCCGGCGATTGTCTCGTCGGAGACCATGTCGGTCAGCCCGTCCGAGCAGAGGAGCAGCTGATCGCCGTCTGCGAGCCGCGAGCGCTTCAGCTCCACCTGGACGAAGGCCCCGCGGGTCGCGAGCGCACTCGTCAGCACGTTGCGATAGGGGCTCTTCGCCACCTCGTCCTGGCGGATCGCGCCGGAATCGGCGAGCGACTGGGCCATCGTCTGGTCGCGGGTCAGGCGCTCGAGACGGCCGCTCCGCCGGAACACGTAGGCGCGCGAGTCTCCGACGTGCGCCGTGAGCAGCTCCGGCCCGAGGCTGCAGGCGGCCGTCATCGTCGTCGCCATGCCGCGCAGGCTCGGGTCGGCATTCGCGCGCTCGACGAGCGTCTCGCGGACCCGTTGGAACCGACGCTCCATCCGCTGCAGGACTTCGTCGGCGAGCCGATCATCCAGGAGCATGATCCAATCGGGAGTCTCGAGCACGAGGTCCACGAGGGCGTGGATGGCCGTTCGGCTGGCGATCTCGCCCGCGGCGGACCCGCCCACGCCGTCGGCCACGAGCAGGCCGTACGCGGTTTCGGCGTAGTGGGACGGGACTTCGCCTTCGGGCAGGTTCGTCAGCAGCGTGCGCATCGTGCGGTCGAAGCGCACGGCGATGTAGTGGTCTTCGTTTCGGCGGCGGACCTTGCCCGGGTCCGAGAGGGCCGCGAGATCCACCTCGACCAACGAGGACGCTCCCGCCGGCTGGCGCGCTTCGGATTCCCGCGCCACCGGCAGCTCGGCCGTGTCCTCGTGGTCGTTACCCAAACGGCCTCCCGGCTCCTACCGCGACGCCGCCAGCGCTTTTTCGGTCTCGGCCAGCAGCGCCTCGGCGCCCACGGGCGCGCCAGTCGCCTTCTTCATCCAGATGTCGGGCGCGACGTTGCCGACTTTCGCCATGCGCTCGAACTCCGAGCCGAGGTTGCCGGCCTTGTCGACCTGCCGCTCGATCTGGAAGGCGATCAGGTGGCCGATCGGATAGTCCGGCAGGTAGAGAAGCGCGTCGATCATGTGCGAGTAGATGCCGAGCGTCAGGACGACGTCCTTCTTCTTGAAGACGGGCGCGTAGTACTGGTTCCAGACGTCGCGGCAGATGGCGAGGGTCGCCTCCTTGAGCTGCGCGGGCTTGGCGTCCGGGTGGTCGTACATCCAATGCCAGACGCCCATGTCCACCAGCGCCACGCCGGCAATCTCGTAGGTCGCCCAGAAGTCGTTCAGGGTCTTCAGCGCCTTGCTCTTGGCGTCGGGCTTGGCCAGGCCGAGCAGCTCCAGGTCGTGCGCCTGGAACACGAACGCCAGGGCCTCGGTGAACGCCGTGTTCGGGACGCCCTGGAGAAGGGTCGAGTCCACGTCGTACAAGGAGAAGGTCTGCTCGACGTTGTGGCCCATCTCGTGGACGGCGATGTTGAAACCCTTGTAGTTCATGCCCTCTTTCTCGACCCGCGTGCGCAGGTGCGCCTTGTCGCCGCGGCGCTGGGCGCCCGTGGCATGGCCGGAACCGCGCGCGGGATCCACGACGATGTGATCGGCCAGGTACTGCGCGCGCTCCTTCGTGAATCCCAGGCCCACGAGGAGGTTGGGGATGTCCTCGTGGTAGACCTCGGCCGTCGGGTAGCGCTTCCGGACGATCGCGTCGAGCTCTTCCTCGGTGTATTTCCCCCGCTGCCGGAAGCCGCTGTACCAGACGTCGAAAGGCTCGAGCGGGCGTCCCAGCCGCTTCTCGATCAGGGCCGCGACCTGCGGGACGAGCGGTGAAGTGAGCACCTGCTCGAGCATCGCCTTCACGCGCGCCTCCGGGATCTGGCGATTCTCATCGAAGCGGCGCGCGATCAGGGTCGGAGCGGTGGGGGAGTACGGGTCGGCCATGCGCACGGCGCGGTACGTTCCCAGGAGCCTGGCGTAGCGCGTGTCGGGCTCGGGGGCGTTGGAGATCTTCATGTCCGGCGGCGCGGGCTTGTCCGAGTCGCGGATGAGGCTCGCCTTGACGGTATTCGCGAAGGGATCCCAGTCGACGTACGGATTGTCGATCACGACCTGCGGGATCGTCTGCGTGACGACGCGGTCCATGACCTGGGCGATCTGCCGCTGCTTGGGCAGGCCGTTGCTGCCCTCGGAGTAGTTGGCCTTGATCTCGTCGCGCAGGTTCCAGTGCGAGAGCAGCCGCAGCTTCGGAGGGAAGAGCCGCTGGCCCTTGGCGTCGACGACGTGGTGCATCCAGATGTTGTACCCGGAGATGTAGCGGTCGGCCGCGGCGGCGGCCTCGGTGATCGCGAGGTTGACCTCGGCCGGCACGCGCTTGGAGAAGCGCTCGGCCAGGCGCGCCTCCGCCCACTGGTGGCGCGTCCAGGTCTCTCCCTCGTCGAGGCGCTCCGCCAGCGTGGTCACCGGAAAGTTGAGCAGGACCGCGAAGGCCAGGCGGTTGCGGAAGGCGTCGTCCACGAAGTGCGCCGACGGGTCGTAGCCGCCGAGGACCTCGTCGAAGGGATAGATCTGACCCAGGTCGAGGTCCGTCTGCCGCCGGAAGTCGCGCGAGATCTCGTTCATATGGCCGTCCAGCGACTCCAGGGCGAACTCCATGCGCGAGAAGAGGGCGTTGCGCGCGACCGAGTCGGGCGCCGTGAACTCTCGGACGACCTCCGCGAAGGCGGCTTCGTCGCCGTCCTCCTTGCGCCAGAAGCTGGCCGCCTGCTCGACGCCGCGCCGGATGCGCAGCCGTTCCGCTTCGCCGTACTTGGCCGCAAGCTCGTTCTCGAGCTTCGTCATCGTGTCCTTCATGGCGGTAGGCGAACCTCCCTGCGTGGCGACCGCGGCGGAGCCGGCGGCCACGGCTGCGGCGAAAAACAGGGCCCAGTATCGGCGCATGAGACCTCCGGCGCCGAAGTTTATCCGCGGTCTCGAGGAGTTGCCGCCACTGGCGGACGAGGACGGCGCGGGCGCCCGATTGTCGTCGGGAGCGACCCCCCCCGCCTCCTCTGCGAAACCTTTCCCTGCCCGCGTTCGAATCAATCAGGACGTAAAGTGCGCTCGAAGAAGGGGGAACGAATGCGCCTCTCTCGAACCGTGCCGGCCGTGGCGGCCACCATCCTGGCCCTCGCGGCCGCCGGGCTTCCGGCAGCGGAGCCGCAACCGCCGACGCTGCGTCTCCCGACGACCGCCCGGCCCACGGGCTACCGCGTGGAGCTGACGATCGACCCGTCGGCGCCCTCCTTTCGCGGCTCGGTGGACATCGCGGTCCACCTCGACGAGAAGACCGACCTGCTGTGGTTGAACGGCGCGGCTCTGAAGATCGAGAAGGCGTCGGCGAAGGCGGGCGGCGCCGCGGTCGGAGTCTCCGCCTCCCCGCGCGGCGAGGAGTTTCTCGCCTTCACGTTCGACCGCGCGGTCGGACCGGGCGAGCTGGCCTTGCACGTTGAATATTCGGGCACGCTCGACGAAACCTCTACCCAGGGTCTCTTTCGCCAGAAGAGCGGCGAGGACTGGTACGCCTTCAGCCAGCTCGAGTCGACGGACGCGCGGCGCGCCTTCCCGTGTTTCGACGAGCCGTCCTACAAGACGCCCTGGCAGCTGACCTTGCGAATCCCGAAGGGGACCTCGGCCGTGTCGAACACTCCGGTCGAGCTCGAGAAGAGCGGCCCCGGCGGGACCCGGATCGTGCGTTTCAAGAAGACGCCGCCGCTGCCCGCGTATTTGATCGCGCTGGCGGTGGGGCCGTTCGAGTCCGTGGACGCGGGCCGGGCCGGCCGCAACAGGACGCCGATCCGCATCGTCACGCCCCGCGGCAAAGCGGAGCAGGCGAAGTACGCCGCGGCGACGTCGGGGCCCTTGCTCGAGGCGCTGGAGGCGTACTTCGGCATGCCGTACCCCTTCGAGAAGCTCGACCAGCTCGCGATTCCGCAGACGGTCAGCTTCGGGGCAATGGAGAACGCGGGTCTGATCACCTGGGCCGAGTCGATCCTCCTCGCGCCGTCCGCGGAGGAGACGATCAAGTTCCGGCGCCTCCAGGCCTCGATCAACGCGCACGAGATGGCGCACCAGTGGTTCGGCGACCTCGTCACGCTGGCATGGTGGGACGACGTCTGGCTCAACGAGTCCTTCGCCACGTGGATGGCGGACCGCACGATCACCGAGTGGAAGCCGGAGTGGAACGAGGACGTGACGCGCGTGGTCGACCGGTCGAACGTGATGGCCGAGGACTCGCTCGTTTCGGCCCGCAAGATCCGCCAGGAGATCGAGACGGCGGACGACATCGTCAACGCCTTCGACCCGATCTCGTACCAGAAGGGCGCCGCCGTCCTGACGATGTTCGAGGCGTGGATCGGGAAGGAGAGGTTCCGCGACGGCGTGCGCAAGTACCTCGCGTCGCACCGGTACGGCAACGCCACCTCGCGGGATTTCCTGGGCGCCCTCGAGTCGGCCAGCTTTCCAGGAGTGGCGGCGGCCTTCTCGTCCTTCCTGGACCAGGCGGGCGTTCCGCTGATCGAGGTCTCGCTCGACTGCTCGAGCGAGAAGCCTCGGCTCACGCTCGCGCAGAAGCGGTTCCTTCCGGTGGGGACCAAAGGGTCGCCCGAGGAGACCTGGCGGGTGCCGGTGTGCTCACGCGGTGCCGCGGGCGATGGAACGGCGTCCCGGGCCTGCGGGCTGCTGACCGAGCGCTCCGGGGCCCTGCCCGCGCCAACGGCCGCGTGTCCGGCGTGGCTGCTGGCCAACGATGGCGAGCGGGGCTACTACCGCGCGCTCTACGAGGGGGATCTTCTCGGGAAGCTCCTGGACGCCGCGGACCGCGAGCTCTCGATTTCCGAGCGCGTTGGCCTGATCCGCGACGTCGACGCGCTCGCCCTGGTGC
>JBASRI010000396.1:0-2356 GCA_049273755.1 Thermoanaerobaculia bacterium | reverse complement strand
CGGCCACGACGAGCGCGTCGAGTTCGGGGCGCTCGCTCAGAATCTCCAACGTCAGGGTCGCCGCACCTGCGATCACGTCCCGGTTGTTGGTCGAGTGCAGCATCGTCAGGCCGCGCTCCGCGACCAGACGCTCGGCGGCGGCGACGGACTCGTCGTAATCCCGGCCTTCCTCGACGAGCGTGGCGCCGTACCCGCGCATTCCCTCGTTCTTCTCGGGGTTGTTTCCGCGCGGGACGCACACCGTGACCGGGACTCCGAGGGCCGCGCCGGCGAACGCCACGCCGAGGCCGTGGTTGCCCCGCGTGGCCGCGACCACGCCGCGCCGGCACTCCTCCGGCGAAAGCCGCGTCAGAGCCGAACAGGCGTTGCGCACCTTGAACGAGTTGGTCGGGGCCTGGTTCTCGTGTTTGACCCAGACGGAAATGCCCTCGCCGACGGCGGCGTCGAGGGGCGCGTAGGAGCGCAGCGGCGTCGGCGCGACCCATGGCCGGATGCGCTGCTGCGCGGAGAGGACGTCCTCGAACCGGATGGGCCACGGACCCGCGCGCTCGACCTCGCTCATGAACCGTGAAAATATCCGGTTTCGAGCATGCCTCCCAAGCGGAGAAAGAAGACCGAGCCCCGGTCCCGGGGCCTCTCCCCCGGGGACATCGGGTCCGGAACCCAGTCCGCGGGCGCTGCGGCGCTCGCCTCCGCGATCGCCGACGACGGGGGGGCCGCGCTCGCCGTCTACCGCGATCCGCTGGGCGGCCACTGGCAGGTCCTGGCCTCCCTGCCCATCGACCGCGTGGAGCCGACGCCGTTTCAACGCGACCTCTCGGACGCACACGTCAAGCGCCTGACATCGGTGCTGGAGGCTCTCGACCGCTTTCTGGACCCGATCATCGCCGTGCGGAGCGCGGAGGGCCGGTATTGGACGCCCAACGGCAACCACCGCCTCGCCGCGCTCAAGACGTTGGGCGCCCGATCGGTCGTGGCCCTCGTCCTGCCGGAGCCCGAGGTGGCCTACAAGATCCTGGCCTTGAACACCGAGAAGGCTCACAACCTGCGCGAGAAATCCCTCGAGGTCATCCGGATGGCGCGCGACCTCGCCTCGAAAGACGCGCGCTCCGAAGAGGACTACGCACTCGAGTTCGAGGAGCCGGCCTTCCTGACCCTCGGGATCTGTTACGAGAAGAACGGGCGGTTCGCGGGCGGCGCGTACCACCCGGTTCTCAAGCGCGTGGACGCCTTCTTCGGCAAGCCACTGGCGGCGGCCCTCGAAGTCCGCGCCGAGCGGGCCCGGCGTCTGGCCGAGCTCGAGGAGGCCGTGGCCGCCGCGATGGCCGGCCTGAAGGAGCGCGGTTTCGAGAGTCCGTACCTGCGCGCGTTCGTCGTCGCGCGCATCAACCCTCTTCGATTCCAGCGGGGAGCGAAAGCAGATTTCGACGAGACGATCGACAAGATGCTCGCGTCGGCGAAGAAGTTCAAGGCGGACTCCGTTAAGCCCGAGCAGCTCGCCCGGGCGGGCGGAGCGCCGGAGGAGTGACATGCGCAGGATCCCGACCCTGATCGCCGCTCTTGGTTTCGCCGCGCTGTCCCCGGTGGCGCAGGGCCAGCCCGCGAAAGCGCCCGACCTCGCGACGGCGAAGGTCGTGGATCTGACCCACACCTTCGACGCCAAGACCATCTACTGGCCGACCTCGCCGTCCGCGTTCGAGCTAAAGCCCCTGGCCGACGGACAGACCGCGGGAGGCTGGTTCTACCGGTCGAACTCCTTCTGCACGCCCGAGCACGGCGGAACGCACCTGGACGCTCCCAGCCATTTCGCGAAGGAAGGCCGCGCGGCCGACCAGATACCCGCGCGGCAGCTCATTGCCCCCGCCGCGGTTCTGGACATCCGCGCTTCCGCTTCCAAAGACCCGGACTATCGCCTCACGCTCGAGGACGTAAAGGCCTGGGAGAAAAAGAACGGCGCGATTCCGCCCGGGACCATCGTGCTCCTGCGCACCGGCTGGAGCCAGCGCTGGCCCGATCGCAAGGCGTACCTCGGGGACGACACGCCGGGCGACGCCTCGAAGCTCCACTTTCCGTCGTACGGCAAGGAGGCCGCGGAGTACCTCGTGCGGGTCCGCAAGGTCGGAGCGCTGGGCGTCGACACGGCCTCGATCGACTACGGCGCCTCGAAGGACTTCGTCGTCCACGTCGTGGCCAACGGCGCCGACGTGCCGGGGCTCGAGAACCTCGACCGGCTCGAGGAGCTGCCGGAACAGGGCGCTTGGGTGATCGCGCTGCCGATGAAGATCGGCGGCGGCTCGGGCGGCCCGCTGCGCATCGTGGCGCTGCTGCCGTCCGCGCCACGATGACGCGCCCGCAT
>JBASRI010000394.1:0-2003 GCA_049273755.1 Thermoanaerobaculia bacterium | reverse complement strand
GCGTACGACCAAAGACACGCCCAAGGCTCGGGTCCGCATCACCGACGCCGATGTCTCGCATCCCCTGGACCTGGGCACGCCGACCGGCGAAGAGAAGAAGGAGGGGTCTGCCGCGGCGGGCTCCGGGCCGCGCGTCGAGGTCGCCGACTACGCGCAGGAGAAGAACGGGGCGGCGCTCGGCGTCCGGGGGTCGCTGCGCAACTCCGGCCAGGGAACCGCCGAAAACGTGCGAATGACCATTACCGCGGTGGACGAGAAGGGACAGTCCATCGACGGCACGACCGCCAGCATCTCGAAGGGCGTGATCGAGTCGGGCCAGTCGGTGGAGTTCAACGCGTCTCTGAACGTGGGGGACAAGACGGTGGCGACTCTCCGGTTCGCTCCGCAGTGGACCGTTCCCAGGCCGCCTCCGCCGCCTCCCGGCCGGCCGGGCCAGCCGGCGGACGCCTCCGCGGCGGGTTCCGGCAAGGCCCCGGCGCCCAGGCCGACTCCCTACGGGCGCGGCACGCTGTACGCGCCGCCCGTCGCCAGCGCGCCCTTCGAGGCGCCGGCCGACGGAAAGACCGGCTACATCCCGGGCGCCTCCCACCCCGATAACCAGCCCAAGCCGCCCATCCCGTAGGTAGGAGGCAGCGCGCCGGCGGCAGGAGGCACGCTCCAACGCGCTCTCTCCCTGCCTCCCGCTTCCCGCCGCCTTCCTCCCTCTCGAAGCTGCTACCCTCTTTCTCACAGATGCCCCGCATCCTGATCGTCGAGGACAAGGACTCCCTGCGCACGATGCTCGAGGAGATGCTGAAGGCCGAAGGCCTCGGCGTCGTGTGCGCGTCGACGGGATCCCAGGGGGTCGAGCGGCTGCGGGGAGGAGAGCGCTTCGACCTCGTCCTGACCGACTGGCGGCTGCCCGGCGCCGACGGCCTCGCCGTCCTGGACGCCGCCATTGCTCTGGATCCGACGTTGCCCGTCCTGGTCATGACGGCCTACGGCTCCATCGAGACCGCCGTGGAGGCGATGAAGCACGGCGCCGAGGACTTCATCACCAAGCCGGTCGATCCGGATCTGCTGCGGCTGCTCGTCAAGCGGGCGATCGAACGGCGCGCCCGCTCGCGTGAGTCGCTACTCTTCGCCGACGCCCAAACGCGCTCCATGCCTCCGATCGTCGGGGAGTCGCCGGCGATCCGCGTGGTGCGCGCCGAGACCGAGCGGGTGGCCGCGACCGACGCCACGGTCCTCCTCGAAGGCGAGAGCGGCACGGGCAAGGAGCTCTTCGCGCGGGCGATCCACGCGCTCTCGCCCCGGCGCAACGGCGCCTTCGTCGCGATCAACTGCGCCGCGATTCCGGAGACGCTTCTGGAGAGCGAGCTCTTCGGCCACGAGCGGGGCGCCTTCACCGGTGCCTCCGCGCGGCGCATGGGAAAGTTCGAGCTCGGCGACGCGGGGACGATCTTCTTGGACGAGATCGGCGAGCTCACCCCTGCGACGCAGGGCAAGCTCCTCCGGGTCCTCCAGGAACGCTCCTTCCATCGCGTCGGCGGCACGATCCCGATACAGGTGGACGTGCGCATCGTCGCCGCCTCCAACCGCCCGCTCGACAAGCTCGTGGCGCAGGGACTCTTTCGCGAGGACCTCTTCTACCGTGTCCGCGTCTTCCCGATCCGCATTCCGGCTCTGCGCGAGCGGCCCGAGGACATCGATCCGTTGATCGACTGGTATCTCGAGCATCTGCCGCGCGAGCTCGGCAAGCGCTCCGCCGCGCTCGGCCCGTCCGCCCGCGCGCGGCTGTGCGCCTACGAATGGCCGGGAAACGTGCGGGAGCTGCGCAACTGCCTGGAGCGCGCGATCATCCTGGCCGGCGACGCCGCCATCGAGGAGAAGCATCTGCGGCTGGGGCCCGAGCCTTCGCAGCCCGAGGCGGCGCGCGAGGAGACGCTCGAGGAGGCGCGCGAGCGGGCGGCGGAGGCCGCCGAGCGCGCCTGGCTACGCCGGGCGCTCGAGCGGGCCAAGGG
>JBASRI010000380.1:0-1566 GCA_049273755.1 Thermoanaerobaculia bacterium | reverse complement strand
GCGTGCCTGACGGTCGAGCGAAGCTCCCTGCCGGCGTTCGGCTGGCTGTGGAGAAACCGGAAGCGGCTGTGGGCGAAGAGGAGGGAGATCGCGGCGAAGGTCGAAGGGCGGAGCGCCCCTCACCCTGTCCCTCTCCCGCCGGGAGAGGGGACATTCTAGTCATGCGCATCGGCATCCTCGGCACCCGCGGTATTCCCGCCCGCTACGGCGGCTTCGAGACGCTGGCGGAGGAGCTGTCGGCGCGGCTGGCGGCCCGCGGGCACGACGTCACCGTGTACACGCGGACGCGCTATGCGGAGCCGGGGCTCTCGGAGTGGCGGGGCGCGAAAATCCGCACGCTTCCGACGATGCCGTCGAAGTACTTCGACACGGTCGTTCACGGCGCGCTCTCGGGCATCGACGCCGCCTTCGAGCGCTACGACGCCGTCCTCATCTGCAACGCGATCAACGCGGCGGCCTCGTTTCTTCCGCGCCTTTCGGGCAGGACGCGCGTCGTGCTCAACGTGGACGGGCTCGAGCGCCACCGCAAGAAGTGGAACGCGCTCGGCAAGCTCGCCTATCGCGTCTCCGAGACGCTCTCGACCGTTCTCCCCGACGTCGTCGTGTCCGACGCGCGCGTGATTCAGGAGTACTACCGCGCGCGGCACGGGACCGAGTCCGTCTTCATCCCCTACGGCGGCGACCTGCCGCAGCCCTCGGGGTCGGAGACTCTCGAGCGCCTCGGACTCTCGCCCGAGCGCTACGTTCTCTACGTGTCGCGCCTCGAACCCGAGAACAACGCCGAAGCGGTCGTCCGCGAGTACCGAAACGTGCCGGGACAGACGCCGCTCGTCGTCGTGGGCGATGCGCCGTACGCGCCGGAGACGATCGCGCGGATCCGGGCCGCGGCGGACGCGCGCGTGCTCCTGCCGGGGGCGATCTACGGCGAGGGATACCGGCAGCTCCTGGCCAACGCCGCCGTCTACGTCCAGGCGACCGAGGTGGGAGGGACGCATCCGGCCTTGGTCGAGGCGCTCGGCTACGGGCGGGTCGTCTGTTACAACGCCACGCCGGAGAACGAAGAGGTCGCCGGCGGCGCCGGGCTGCCGTTCGACGTGCACGCGCCAGGCGCTCTCGCCCGTCTTTTGACCTCGGTCCTGGACGATCCGGCGGGCCACTCCGTATGGAAAGAACGGGCTCGAGAACGGACACGAGAGAGATATCGTTGGGACGATGTGGTCGACCGCTACGAGGCCGTCCTTGAAGGGGACCGGGTCATCGCTTAACATCCCTTACGTCCGGCCACGAGCCCTGCCCCGGTAAACGTTCGATGCTGAAGCAGAAAGCCCGCGCCATCGCTCTGGGAGTACTCCTGACGGATCTCTTCCTGACGGCGGTGTCTTTTCCGGTGACCTGGGCGGTGCGCCACGGCTGGCTGACGTCGGCGTTCCCGACGCTCTTCCCGTTGCCGCTGGCTCCGCTCGACCAGTACCTGCCTCTGCTCTTCTTCATCCTGCCGATCTGGGGGCTGCTGCTGTACGCCGCGGGGTTCTACCGAAGTCACCGCACGTTGCCTCTGGGCGAGGA
>JBASRI010000372.1:0-6850 GCA_049273755.1 Thermoanaerobaculia bacterium | reverse complement strand
CTGCGGTGGAAGGGGCGTCTCGTGGGCGCGGAGTTCGAGGAGCGCCTCGGGGCCAACGGGTTCGCCCGGGCGACCGTCGCCGAGACGGCCATCGAGCCGGGCGAGAAGGTCCCGGGCTTCTACCTCCACGACGACCTCGCCGACTTCGGCTACGTGCGCTGGGAGATCTTCACGCCGCGCAG
The DNA here is from genome assembly GCA_049273755.1 of Thermoanaerobaculia bacterium. Classification (GTDB taxonomy): domain Bacteria; phylum Acidobacteriota; class Thermoanaerobaculia; order UBA5066; family Gp7-AA6; genus DAHUXD01. The sequence goes on along the minus strand of JBASRI010000372.1, from coordinate 6,668 downwards.
CCGGCGCAAGCTGTTCGCGTCGGAGCACCGGCGCAGCGACAACCAGGAGTGGGCCATCCAGCTCAACCTCTCCTCCCCCGAGAGGGTCTGGACCAGCCCGGAGCGCAAGGAGCGGCACGACGTGGAGACCGTCGTGGCCGTCAACCCGTGAGCCGTCTCCTGCGCGAGACCATCCCGGTCGGGCCGCTCCAGTGCAACTGCTCGATCCTCGCCGACGAGGCCTCGCGCGAGGCCGTCGTGATCGATCCGGGGGACGAGCCGGAGCGGATCGTTCGCGCCCTCGAAACGATGAAGGTCCGCCCCCTGGCGCTCCTGCACACGCACGCGCACTTCGACCACATCGGCGGGACCCGCGCGGTCAAGGAGAACACCGGCGCGGCGATCCGGCTCCATCCTGCCGACCGGCCCCTCTACGACGCCTTGCGGGACCAGGCCGCGCTCTTCGGCCTCTCGGCCGAAGCGCCGGCTCCGATCGATGCCCCGATCTCCGACGGCGAGACGATCCCGTTCGGGCGCCATGCGCTGACGGCGATCCACACGCCCGGGCACACGCCGGGCTCGACGTGCTTCCTGCTCTCCGGGGACGCGCCCGCGCTCTTCGCCGGAGACACGCTCTTCCGCCGCTCGATCGGGAGAACCGACCTCTGGGGCGGCGACACCGAGACGATCCTGGAATCGATTCGCACGAAGCTCTTCGCCCTGCCGGATGACACGCCCGTGATCTGCGGGCACGGCCCCGGCACGACGATCGGCGAAGAGAAGCGGCAGAATCCCTTCGTGCGCGGCTGACTCGGTATAATCGAGGCCGAGATGGGGCTCTCGCTTCCCGAGAAATCGCAGCTGGTCGCCTCCTTCTGGAAGGACGCGGCGTCGGTGTGCCCCTCCCACGACGTGCCCATGCGGACCTTTTTCGTGGACCGGGTCTACAAGCCGCAGGTCGTCATGGTCTGCCCGAAGGGAAAGGAGATCTTCCGCTTCGCGCAACGGCCCAAGCAGATCGAGTTCTCGCGGCCGCATTTGAAGACGATGGTCCGCGACGCGCAGGAGCGCGAAGCGCCAACCTGCCCTCAGGACTTCGAGCCTCTGGTCGTCTTCCGCACGCCCGCGGTCTTCATCCCGCAGGGCTGGGACTACGGCTTCATCTGCCCCAGCTGCCTTTCCCACGGCGAGTGGGTCGAGACCGGCCGCGAGGAGGAAGAGGTCGTCGCCGCGGCAAAGCCCAGGAAGGAAGCGCCCGCCTTCCACGACGAGACGATCCCGCTCGGGAAGCGCATGGAGATGGCCAAGGGGGGCGATCTGGCCTTGAAGCTCTACGCGGCGATGGCGCAGACCGACTGCACGGCCTGCGGCTACGACTGCGAGGGCTACGCCGCGGCGCTGGCCTCCGGCAAGGAGAAGGACCCCAACCTCTGCGTGCCCGGCAAGGAGGAGACGGCGAAGGTCGTGCACGACCTCCTGAAGGGCACGGGCCTGCCCGCCGCCTCGGGCTAGCGGTACCGGGTCTCAGGTCTCAGGTCTCAGGTCCCTGAAATCGGGGAGTTCCTCAGGGGACTAGGCCGTCTCGCTCTCCTCGTCCGGCGTCGCGGGTCGGCCCACCGGCACCGCTCCCGAGTCCGTCGCGCGCCGCTCGGCCGGACGAATGGGCAAGGCGAACATGAACCGGCTTCCCTGGCCCACGACGCTCTCGGCCCAGATCGTGCCGCCGTGGAGCTCCACGAGCGACCGGGCGAGCGCGAGACCGATTCCCATTCCGGCATGGCCGCGGGTCGCCGACCCGTCCACCTGGCGGAACCGCTCGAAGACGTGCGGCAGCTCGCTCTCCGGGATACCGATCCCGTCGTCCTCGACGCTGACGAGGTACCGCTCCGGCTCCCTTTCCACGCGCACGACGACGCGGCCGTGGGGCGGCGTGAACTGGATCGCGTTGGCCAGCAGGTTCCACAGGATCTGTTGCACGCGCAGCGCATCGGCCCGCACGGGGGGCATCGGCTCGGGCAGGGGCGCGAGAATCAGGACGACGCCCCGGGCCTCCGCCATCAATCTCACGGTCTCGATCGAACGCTGCACGACCTCCGAGAGGAAGACCGGCTTCAAGGAAAGGGTTAGGGCGCCCCGGTCCAGCCGGGCCAGATCCAGCAGGTCGTCGATCAGCGCCAAGAGCACCCGCGCCGACTGGCGGATTTGCCGGATCCCGCGACGCGTCGTCTTCTGGTCGATTTCCTCTTCCTCGAAGAGATCCGTCCAGCCGACGATCGCGGTCAGGGGCGTGCGCAGCTCGTGGTTCACGTTCTGGAGAAAGTGGTCCTTCAGGCGGCTGGCCCGGCGCAGCTCGTCCACCGTGCCCGACAGCGTGGTGTAGAGGCGCGCGTTTTTCAGCAGCAGCGAGGCGAGGTCTGCGAAGGAGGTCAGGGCGTCGAGCTCCTCCTGCCCGAAGCCGCCGGGCCGGTTGATCGCGACGGCGACGCCGAAGGTCTCCTCTTCGGTCTTCAACGGGGCGAACGCGGCGCTCGTCGCGCCCACGATGCGCTGGTGCGCGCGGTTCGCGTACGGGTCGCGGTCCACGTCGTTGGTGAAATAGGACTCGCCCGTGCGAAAGACCATGCCCGCGATCGAACGCGCGTCCACGGACACCTTCAGCTGGTTCGCCATGTCCTCCGTCAGGTTCCAGGCCGGAAGCGCCGCCTCGAGCCGGTTGGTATTGCGGTCGTAGAGCAAGACGTAGACTCGTTCCGCGCCGGTGAAGCCGGCGATCGCTTGGGCCGAGCGCGCCAGGACCTCCTTGAAATCCGTCATGCGGTAGGCGGAGCGCGAGAACTGGTGCAGGCGCCGCAGCGTCTCGACCCTCCGGTCGACCCGCTGCGCCATGGTGTCCACGGCCGCAGCCAGACGGCCCAGCTCGTCCGCGCCCTCCTTGCCCGCGACGTCCACAGACTTGCCTCGCCCGATCTCCTCGGCCGCGCGCACGAGCTCGGAGACCGGCGCCGTGATCCGCCGCGAGACGATCCCGAAGACGACCGCGACGGCCGGCAGAAGGAGCACGAAGAGCAACAGCACGTCCCTCTTCAACATCGAGAAGGAGGCCGGCGAAAAAGCCTGGTTCGCCTCGCCGCGGATCATCTCCACGGCCTCGCGCGAGAGGCCTTCGTAGAAGATCCAGCCCGTGTCCCCGGCCGGCGCCGCCGCGATGCGCAGGAGCTTGCCGTCCGCCAGGTATTCTTCGCTGGCCCGCGTGCCGCGCCGGGCCTGTGAGGCCAGCCGCTTCAAGTCGGGCGAGGGCGCGTCCGAGAGGCGCGTGTCGCCCGACCCGTTCCAGCCCAGGACCGCGGCGGCCCTCGGGGTCATCGAGATCGCATGGCCCTCCGCGTCCGTGACGAACCAGAAGTCACCGGGGGGGTCCCAGGGCTCCATCGCCTCGGCCACGTAGCGGCGCGCGTCCACGTCGAGGGCGATCGACCCGAGGAGGCGGCCGAGCGCGCCGCGCACCGGAACATAGAGGCTCGCGGTCCGCGCGTCCGGGGTCGTGGACAGCCCCCGGTGGGTGTCCGCCCAGACCGCGACATCGCCGCCCGCCGGCAAGGCCTCCGGAAACCGGGCGACCCGGTTGAAGACGAACCGCTCGAGCTCGCCGCCGGACTCCTGATCGGCCCGGTGGAAGTCGATCCAGGGCGAGTGGCGCATCACGCCGGAGGCGGTCCAGAGGCTGACCGTCTTGACCGCGGGGCGCCGGCGGCGCAGCTCCGCCATCAGGGGAGCGAGGCTGCGCGAGCGGACCAGGTCGCGCCGGGCCGCGACCTCCCCCGTCCGGCGCGAGGAGACGGCGGCCATCGAATCGTCCTCAGGGCGCGCCGTCCAGACGTGGCCTTGCTCGTCGGGTCCGGGCGTCCGGCCCGGCTCGCCCGATTCGCTCCCTGCTTTGCCTTCGAGGGCGAGGCTGGCCGCGGCCGCGAGAGACCAGGCCGCCTCCTCGACCGCGCGGGCGCGGCGGCCGATCCACTCCCCGCGAAAGCTCGCATCCTGACCCAGCCGGATGGCAGCCTCGCTGACGCGCACGGCGGCGACCTGCTCCACCGAGGCGGACTGGAGGTTGGTCAACCGCCGCTGGACGAGGAAGAAGAAAACGCTCGCCGGCAGCAGGAAGGCGAGGAACGAGAAGAGCAGCAGGCGCGCGGCGACGCTCTTGCGGGGATCGAAGCGCCTCCAGAGCCGCTCGAAGGGCAGAGCGTTCACTGAGGAATTGTAGCGCCTGTGGAATCAGACGGCAGACCGCAGAACGCAGACCGTGTTTTCTGCCGTCTGCCTACTGCCTACGGGCTACTGGCTACTCGTACCTCAACGCCTCGATCGGGTCCAGGCGCGAGGCTTTCCGGGCGGGATAAAACCCGAAGAAGATGCCGATCGCGGCCGAGAAGCCGAAGGCCAGCACGATCGCGGCGGGCGAAAGGAGGATCGGCCACCCGGCCTTCCAGGCGAGGGTGCGCGAGGCGGCCACGCCGAGCAGGATGCCGATCCCGCCTCCCGCCACCGAGAGCGTGAGCGCCTCGACGAGGAACTGCGTCAGCACGTCCCGGCCCTTGGCGCCGATCGCCATGCGGATGCCGATCTCGCGCGTACGTTCCGTGACCGAGACCAGCATGATGTTCATGATTCCGATTCCCCCCACCAGGAGCGAGATCGACGCGGCGGACGCGAGCAACAGGGAGAGGGTCTTGGACGTCTGATCGGCGGTTTGCGCGATCTCCTGCTGAGACCGAATCATGAAGTCCGAATCCTGGCCGGGGCCGAGGCGGTGCCGCTGCCGCAGCAGCGCCTCGATCTCTTTCTGCGCTTCGTCCACGGCCTGCCGAGAGACGGCCGACGCCATGAACATGTCGATCTTCTGCGTCTTCTTCAAGACGCGCATCACGGTGGTGTAGGGCGCGACGACGACGTCGTCCTGGTCCTGGCCCATGCTGTTGCCGCCCTTGGTCTCGAGGACCCCGACGATCCGGAACGGAAAGTTCTTGATGCGGACCATTTGCCCGACCGGGTTCTGCCCCTCGAAGAGCGCGTCGGCGACCGTCGTGCCGAGGATGCACACCTTGGCAGCGGCCCGCACGTCCGAGTCCGAGAAGAAGGCCCCCTTCTCGACGTTCCAGGACCGCACGAACGGCCATTCGACGCCCACACCCTGAACGGTCGTGCCCCAGTTGAGGCTGCCCGTCACGACCTGGGCGCCGGAGCGCGAGACCGGGCTGACGTACGCCACGGCGGGGCACTCCGCGCGCACGGCCGCGACGTCGTCTTCGGTGATGGTGGACTGGCCGGTGAAGATCCGCGCGCCGGACTGCGTGGCCACCCCCGGGAAGATCATCAGGAAGTTGGTGCCGAGCGAGGAGATCTGCGCCTGGATCGCGGCCTGCGAACCCTGGCCCACCGCGATCATGGCGATCACGCACGCGACGCCGATGATGATCCCCAGCGCCGTCAGGGCGGACCGCATCTTGTTGCGGCCGATCGCCTTCAGGGCGACCTTGAGAATCGTCAGGAACTTCAGCACGGCGCCCTTCTCAGCCCGCCCGCCGGCGCTGCGCGACTTCTCGGTCGTCCACGATGCGGCCGTCGCGGAAGACGACGGTGCGCTTGGCGTGCTCGGCGATGTCCTTCTCGTGCGTGATGAGGACCACGGTCTTCCCGTCGTCGTTCAGGCGCTGGAAGACCGCCATGACTTCCTCGGAAGTCTTGGTGTCGAGGTTGCCCGTCGGCTCGTCAGCCAGGATGAGCTTGGGGTCGTTGATGAGCGCGCGCGCGATCGCCACCCGCTGCTGCTGGCCTCCGGAGAGTTGGCTGGGGTAGTGGTCCTCGCGGCCTTCCAGGCCCACGATCGCCAGGCACCGGCGCGCCTTGTCCTCGCGCTGGCGGGCCGAGATCCCGTTGGTGGAGTAGATCAGCGGCAGCTCGACGTTCTCGAGGGCCGAGGTCCGCGCGAGCAGGTTGAACGACTGGAAGACGAAGCCAATCTTGCCGTTGCGGATCTCGGCGCGGTCGTCCCGGCCGAGGCCCGACACGTCCACGCCGTCGAGGAGATAGCGGCCCGCGCTCGGGCGGTCGAGGCAGCCCACGATGTTCATGAAGGTGCTCTTCCCCGAGCCGGAAGGACCCATGACCGCCACGAACTCGCCGGGCCGGATCGAGAGCGACACGCCGTCGAGGGCGCGCACCTCGACCTCGCCCATCTGGTACACCCGGACGAGGCCGTCGATCCGGATGACCGTTTGAGCGGCGCTCGACGCGCCGACGGGAGCGGAGAATTGTTCTCGGCTGGTTTCGTTCATGCTGCCCTTTCGGAGGAATACTCCCTCCGAATTCCGTCTCTCAGAGAACGGCCTCTCGGCCCAGGCACCCGACTAGAATCTCCGCGCGCCTCCGCCCGGCCCGCCCATGCCGGGAGGTCGGGACGACGCATCGGCCTTCGCGGTGGCCAGACCCACGACGACCGTCTCGCCGACCTTCAGCTCGCCCGACGCGACCTGGGTGAATCGGCCGTCGGTGACGCCCGCGCGAATCTCGACCGGTCTGGGCTCTCCTTGTTCGGCGGCGCCCGACGCAAGCGTGTAGACGGTCTGGCCGGGCTTGCGCCCCCGGCCGCCGCCGGTCGTGCGGTCGAGCTGCCGCGCGGCGCCCGCCACCGG
>JBASRI010000361.1:0-4328 GCA_049273755.1 Thermoanaerobaculia bacterium | reverse complement strand
AGCCGGACTGGCGCTTCGAGATCGCGGGCGGCTTCGGGGACTCGGCCGCGGCCCCGATCCGGCGCCGGAACGTCCTCTTCCACGGCGAACGCCCGCACCGCGAAATGCCCGAGTTTCGCTCGCGTCTCGACGTGGAGATCATTCCGTTCCGTCTCTCCGCCCTGACCCACGCCACCGATCCCGTCAAGCTCTACGAGGCCGCGGCGGCCGGGCGGATGGTCGTGGCGACGCCGATGGAGTCTCTGGTTCCTTTCGCCCGCATCGGCGTCGTGCGCCTGGCCGCGACCGCGGAGGAGTTCGCCCGGGAAATCGCGGCCGCGGCGGCCGGGGCGGCGGAAACCGCGGCGCGCCAACGCGCCTTCGCGCGCGAGAACACGTGGGACATCCGGGCGGAGGCGCTCGACTCATGGCTCCGGAACCTCCCGGGCCGCGCCGTGGCTTCGCTGAGGTCGGAACGTTGAGCTCGCAAGCCGCTCCCGTCTACGACTCCGCCCACCGCCGGCCGCGCTGGATCGAAGAGGCGGTGGACCTCTGGAAATACCGCGGGCTCGTCCACGAGCTCGTCATCCGAGACATCAAAGTCCGGTACAAGCGCTCGGTCCTGGGCCTGGTGTGGACGATGCTCGCCCCGCTTCTCAACATGGTGGCCCTGACGCTGGTCTTCTCGCAGATCTTCAAGACCGCGGTGCGGAACTATCCCGTTTACTTCATGACGGGTGCGATCTTCTGGAACTTCTTCTCGCAAACCACCCAGACGGCGGCCTCGCAGTCCCAGGCCTCCAACGATCTCGCCAAGCGCATGTACGTCCCCCGCTCGGTGTTCATCGCGTCGGCCCTGGGCGGTGGAATCGTGAACCTCGCCCTTTCGCTCCTGCCTCTTCTGCTGATCCTGGCGATCACCGGCTTCCCTCTCCACCCGACCTGGGCGTTTCTGCCCGTCGCGGTGTTCATCACGGCCCTGTTCACCGCCGGCGTGTCGCTGTTGCTTTTCACGCTGACGTCGCGCTTCGCGGACGTCCGCGAGATGTACGGCGTGATCATCCAGACGTGGTTCTTTCTGACGCCCATCGTCTACGAGCCGTCGATCGTGCCCTACCGCTACCGGGTGATCCTGTCGTTGAACCCGATGTACTACCTGGTCCAGGTCTTTCGAAAGCCGATCTACGACGGCGTGCTTCCTTCGCCGGACCTCCTTCTCCTGTCGTTCGCGATGTCGGTGGCCGTGCTCGTCACGGGCTGGATCTACTTCTGCCACCGCACCGAGAACATGGCGTACTGGAGCTAGGCGGTCCCATGTCCGCCATCCGCCTCGAGAAGGTGTCGCTGCGCTACCGGATTCCGCGGGAGCGCATCCTTTCGCTCAAGGAGTACACGATCCGCAAGATCCAGCGGCGCGTCGTCTACGACGACCTCGAAGCGGTCAAGGACGTGGACCTGACGGTCGAGGCCGGCGAGCGGGTCGGCGTGATCGGTCGAAACGGGGCCGGCAAGAGCACGCTCTTCCGCGTCATCTCCCGCGTCCTTCCCCCTTCGGAAGGGCGCGTCCGCGTGGCGGGGAGAATCGCGCCGATCCTGGAGCTCGGACTCGGCTTCCACGGAGAGCTGACGGGACGCGAGAACGTGATGCTGCAAGGCGCCCTTCTGGGCTTCTCGCGCGCCGAGACCCGGAGCCGGCTCGAGCGGATCGTCGAATGGGCGGAGCTCCGGGACTTCATCGACGCGCCTACGCGCACGTACTCGACCGGCATGGCGGCGCGCCTCGCCTTCGCCGTCGCCACGGACGTAGACCCCGACATCCTCCTCGTGGACGAGGCCCTCGCCGTTGGGGACGAGCGGTTCCAGCGCAAGTGCCACGACCGCATGGAGACGCTCCGCGGCCGCGGCAAGACGTTCATGCTCGTTTCGCACTCCCTGAACACGATTCGTGAGAACTGCGACCGCGCGGTGTGGCTTCACTACGGCCGCGTCGTGCGGGACGGCGATGCCAAGACCGTCACTGAGGCGTACCACCAATGGTCTCTCGGAGAGGCGGACGGGGTCTAACCCGACGCCCCTGTAGGGGCGGCCTTTGGGGGCCGCCCCGGGGCAGGGACGGTCCGACCACCAGCGGACGACCCCCGGCAGCAGGAGACGCCGTCGGCAGGACGGCGGCAACCCCCGCCCCTACGGACCGTAGAGCAGGAGACCGAACGTCTTCACGAGGAACACGGCCATCTGCTGGCGAGCGACCTGGTTGGTCGGGCAGTAGTTGTTGCCGCCACACCCGGCCGTCACGCCACGGGCCACGAGCTCGTTGATCCACGGGGAGAACGGATTCGAGCACGGCACGTCGTTGAAGATCGGCGTCGTGCACGCCGGAGGAGTGTAGCCGGAGCCCTCTTTGGTCTTCAGCAGGAACACCGCCATCTGCTGGCGGTTGGTGGGGTCGGTCGGGCAGTAGTTGGTGGCGTTGCAGCCCGCCGTGATTCCGCGCGCCGAGAGCTCGTTGACCCACGAAGAGAACGGGTTCGAGCACGGTACGTCGTCGAAGACCTGCGTGGCGCACGCGGGAGGCGCGTAGCCGGGGCCCTCCTTGGCCTTGAGGAGAAAGACCGCCATCTGCTGGCGCGTGACCGGGTTCGTCGGGCAGAACGCGGTCCCGCCTGCGCAGCCCGCGGTCACGCCGTTGTGGAGGACGTTCTCGACGAAGGCGTAGAAGCCGCTCGAGGTCGGGACGTCGGTGAAGCTTTCGCCCACGTGGAGCGTCCAGTCCTTGGCGGTCCCCGTCGGGCTGACGGTCTCCGTGACCACAGCGTCCCAGTGCGTGGCCGGCCGGGCGGCCGCCGTGATCGTCACGGCATAACAGTCGGTGCAGGTCGCCGAGCCGCCGGGGGAGAAGAGACCGTAGACGGCGGCGGAGTCCGTCAGGTCGTACGTGGGACCCGGGGGTCCGGTGAGGTTCGAGGCCGCGCCGGTTTGATTCACGTCCGTAAGGCCCGTGTTCTTCCACGTCGGCGACACGACCGCGGTCTCTCCGACCTCGAGCACGCCGTTTCCGGCGGCGTCGACGGCGAGACCGGTCGCGCTGACCTGCGTCGCCTGCGAGCAGTCGTCGCTGTGCGCATCCGGAACCTGGAGAGAGACGTTGGTGAGGGTGACCTCGTCGAAGTCGATCCCTTTGCGCGCATCGGAGGCGTCGGTGCCGTAGTTGATCTGCAGCCTTACGAGCCGGTTGGTGAAGGCTCCGCCCGGGTTTAGGGCGGCCTGGTTGAACGAGACGTCGTACCACAGGTTGGGGAAGCCCGTCGTGGCGCCGTTCCAGCCCGCCTGGCCGCCGGTGTTGCAGGTGCCGTTGGCCGAGCCCGGGGGCACGGTATACAGCTGGCCACTCGAGGGCGAGATCAGGGTGCGTTCTCCGGTCACGCCGTCGACGAGGCTGACGTTCGCGCGGTCCCACTGCTGGCCGGCGGAGGCCGGCTCGATGTCGTAGCGGACCCACATCATCAGGGTCGAGGTGTTCTTCAGTAAGAAGAGCGGAGACTGCACCACGTCGCACTGGTTGTTGAGGTCTTCGGAGGAGGACATGTGCGCGTTGGTCCCTCCGGCGCCGGCCCCGGTCTTGCGCACGAAGGTGCCCGAGGTCGTGACCCAGCCCTCGGTGTCCGCCTCGAAGCTGTACTTGCGGCTGGCAACCGGGAGGAGGTCGCTCTCGGTGTGCGTGACGTGGATCAGCTTGGTGCGGGTCTCGCCGCCGAGCTCGTCGGCTCCGACCTCGATCAGGATGTCGCTGGAACCGTCGAAGGTCAGCCCCTGCGGCTGGACCTGGAAGCTGCCGTTCGCGATCGTGCACGTCGCGACGCTTGCCGCGATGGTCGCCGGCAGCGGGGTGAGGACAGTCGTGCTCGGGTGGGTCACGGGCGTGATGGCCACGATCCGCACGTTGGTGAGATTCCCCACTCCGATGTTATTGACCGAGAAGCTGATGTTCGCGTACTCGCAGTTGTCCAGGAACGGATCGCCGTCTCCACCCGAGATCGAGTAGCCGTCGAGGATCGCGAGATTGGGGCCGGCGACCGGAGTGGCCGCCGCGCAGACGCTCATGCGGCCGGTGCAGGCGGTACTGGAGCCGACAGGCATGACGCCGTAGGAATAGCTCCGGCCGTTCTGCAGTCCCGTGTCCACGTAGGAGAGCCCGGCGACCTCGGCCACGATGGCCTTTCCCATGGAGCAGGGGTCGATCCCGTCTCCCCGGTAGACCAGGTAGCTCGAGGCGCCCGCGACCGCGGTCCAGCTCAGGGAGACCGAACGGTCCCGCGGTTGAAGGGTGACGACGGGGGCCGACGCGGGCG
>JBASRI010000355.1:0-6836 GCA_049273755.1 Thermoanaerobaculia bacterium | reverse complement strand
GTACGGATGCGGGCGAGGCGACCGCGGCACCCCTGACCGCCATCGTCAACTGGACTGCCGGGCTGAAGAAGTAGATGAAATGAGGTTTTCGATGCGGCGTTCTCACGGACTAGCGGCGGCGGCCCTGGCCCTGGCGGTGGGCGCTTCGGCGCAGGAAGGGATCTCGGCTCGGATCGCGGGAGCGGCGCTGACGAACGGCGGCGTCTCGGCATTCCTCGAGATTCTGACCGACACAGTCGGAGGGCGCGTCACCGGAAGCAAGGAATCGCTGGCGGCCTCGGAGCTGATCCACCGGACGCTGAAGCAGGCCGGATACACGAATGCCCGCTTCGAGGAGTACCCGCTCGAGTCCCGGTGGACGCGCGGGCCCGCGTCCGGACGCATCGTCGCGCCGATCGAGCGCGCGATCGTGGTCGGCTCGTACGCCTGGGTGCCGGGAACGGCCGGGGAAATCTCCGTGCCGCTCGTCGACGTCGGCGCCCCGAAGACACTGGATCTGCCGGCGCCCGCAGCGAAGCTACGCGGGGCGGCGGTCCTGATCGATCCGCAGAAAGTCGGCCGCGACCCCTCGTTCGTGATGCGGGAGGTCTTGGCGCGCAAGCTCGCCGAGGCGGGCGCGGCCGCCATGCTGATCCCTTCGGACAAGCCGCACCGCATGGTCTACACCTCGGCCTTCGGCTTCTATCCGAAGGGACGGCTGCCGGTGATCTCCGTGGCCAAGGAGGACGCTCTGCTGCTTCGGAGGCTTCTGGCGAAGGGACCGGTCCGGCTCGCCCTCGACGTGCGGAACACGTTCGACACGAGCCCGTACCGCGAGCGCAACGTGCTGGCCGACCTGCCCGGCACGAATCCCGACGAGGTCGTGCTCCTGGGCGCGCACCTGGACTCGTGGGATCCCGCCGAGGGCGCCAACGACGACGGCTCGGGAGTCGCGGCGGTGCTCGAGGCCGCGCGGATCCTGAAGTCCCTGGGCGTCCAGCCCCGCTGCACGATCCGCTTCGCGTTCTTTTCCGGCGAAGAGGAGGCGTGCCTGGGCTCGCGCGCCTACGTCGCCGCTCACGAAAAGGAGCTCGATCGACTTCGCGCGGTTCTCGTCATGGACTCGGGCGCCCAGGCGCCGCGCGGCGTGGAGCTCCATGGGAGGGCCGATCTCGAAGAGCCGATGAAGAAGCTCCTCGCGCCGCTTGCGCCCTTCGGTGCCGCGAACGTGTCGCTGGACGCGACCTTCGACCGCGACCACGCGCCGTTTCTCGTGGCGGGCGTGCCGGCGTTGACTCTCTGGGTCGAAGAAGGGGACTACGACGTCCATCACCATGCGGTCACCGACACGCTCGACAAGGTCGACCCGCGCCTGCTCGCGACCGACACCGCCGTGATGGCAATCGCGGGCTGGGAGCTCGCCAACGCGGCCGCGCCGATCGGGCGGCGTCTTTCGGCCGCCGAAGCCGCCGAGGTGATGGAGAAGGCCGGCGTCGAGGGAACGAAGAAGATGGTGTACGGCGCGTCGCCCCGCTGACTACGGGTCAGCGCATAAGCTGCGGGCGCCTGGAGCGGCCAGCGGACGTCGTCACCAATCTGGTGACGAGTGGCGATGTCACAGCACCCGCAGCTTCATGCGCCTTCTACTTCGACGGCGTCGCGCCCGGCGCGGGCGGGAAGTGTCCGAGCAGGACGCGGATCTCGTGGTCGATCTCGCGGCCAACGGCGTCGGGGTTCTCACCCTCGAGCCGGGTGATCGAGCCGCGCCATAGGAGCGTCTTCGCCGGGTTGCGAATGTCGATCCGGATCGACCGCTCCTTTTCATACTCGGTCACGACTGCGTAGCCCGCCCACCAGTCGCCTCCTTCGATCCGGTCCTGGTCGGCGACGCCCGTGTTGCCCGTGCGATAAGAGACGAGCATGTCGGCCTTCCCCGCCTCGACCTTGCGGAACCCCTTGCCCTCGAGGGCGCGGTCGACCGCCGCGCGGACGTGCGCGTCGATGAAGCGGCCGTCGATGATGGAGTCGCCTTGCGGCGGCTGGAAGCCGGGCCCGTCGTCCCACGCGTACGTCTTCAACGGCGCAAAGTCGGCCTTGGGGTCCCAGGCGTAACGCGGGGGCGGATGCGTGCCTCGACACGCGGGCACGACGGCAATCGCCGCCAGAAGGAGGAGCCGCCGACGGGAAATCGGGCTCATTTTGCCTCCGTGCCGGGTGGCGGCGGGAACTTCGAGAGGAGATCGTCCACCGCGTCGTCGATGTCGCGTCCGACTTTCTCCGGGTTCGTGCCGAGGATCGCCGATTTCGCTCCGCGCCAGATCAGCTTGTGGTCGCGGTCGCGGAGGTCGAGCGTGAGCGTGCCCGCCTTCCGGTATTTCGCGTCCACGACGATCGTCATGGTCCACCAGTCGTAGCGGCCGAACTCGTCCTGGCTGACGACCCCGTCCGGCCTCGTCGCGTAAGAGACGTACAGGTCGGCGTTTCCGTCGCCGGCCCTGGCCAGACCCTTGCGGGCGAGGTCCTTCTCGACGGCCGCCCGCACGCGCTCGTCGATGAAGCGGCCGTCCACGATCGAGCCGCCCCGCGGCATCTCGGAGTTCGGATCGGCGTACCACGCGTACGTCTTCAGCCCCGAGAAGCCTGCGGCGTGGTCCCAGGCGAAGTGAAGCTCAGGCTTACCGGCACAGGCGGCCGCCAGCAGGAGGATCAGAAGCGAAACGCACCGGCGCATTGCGGCCGAGATTACATCACGGGCAGCGGCGTTGTATTCTCGCGCGCACCGCGGCGATCGCGGCTCGCCCGATGCATCGGACTGCCGGAGTGAGGTCATGAGTGAATACACGACGATTCTGGAAGAAGCCCTCGAAGCCTGGGGCTTCGCGCGGGAGGGCGTGATCGAGGAGTTGCGGAACATCCCGGAGAAGGAGCTCGGGTTCCGGCCGCGCGAAGAGAGCCGCTCGGCCGTCGAGCTCGTGCAGCACATCATCGAGTCGGGGCTGATGATGTCCGGCGAGCTCTCCCGTCCCGACGGCGACTTTCGGCGCAAATCCTACGAGGGGTTCCTGAAGGAGTACGGGAAGGGGGTCGCTTCGAGGCGCTCGCGGCGCGACTTGCTCGAGGCTCTGCGCCGCACGCATCGCGACGGCGAGAAGCATATCCGGCAGGCCGGAGAGCTGCACATGCTCCAGCTCATCCGGCGGTTCGACGGGAAGCGCGGAACGCGTCTGGCGTGGATGAACCACGGCATCGCCCACGAGGAGTACCATCGCGGGCAACTCGCGCTCTACGCGCGGCTGCTCGGCCGGGTGCCGGCGTTGACGCAGCGAATCCTGGGAGGGTGAAGTCCGGCCTCGGGCCGGAGGATCGGAGGGAGACTCGATGAGACGGATCTTCGCGTTGTTGCTGATCGCCACTGCGGCGTCCGCGCAGGTCCAGACGAAGGAGTCGCAGGCCGCGATGACGCCGGCCCGGGCGCTCGCGATTCTGAAGGAAGGCAATGGGCGATTCGTCGCCGGAGCTCGGGAGCCGCGAGACCTGAAGGCACAGGTGAAGGCCACCGCTTCGGGTCAATACCCGTATGCGGCGATCGTCTCCTGCATGGATTCGAGGGTTCCGGCCGAGCTCGTCTTCGACCAGGGTATTGGAGACGTCTTCAGCGTCCGCGTGGCCGGCAACGTCGTCGACACCGACGATCTCGGAAGCCTCGAGTACGCCGCCAAAGTCACGGGCGTCAGGCTGATCCTCGTGATGGGCCACACCGCCTGCGGAGCCGTCAAAGGCGCGATCGACGACGTGAAGATGGGAAACCTCACCTTCCTGCTCGAGAAAATCCGGCCGGCGATCGAAGCGTCGGGCCCGCGCGGGACCTCCAAAGACCACGCCTACGTGGACCGCGTGGCCGAGCGCAACGTGCGACACACGATGAAGGAGATCCGCGAACGGAGCCCGATCCTGCGCGAGATGTTCGACACGGGCAAAGTCGGGCTGGTTGCCGCGATGTACGACCTCGACACCGGCAAGGTGACGTTTCTTGCGGACTGAACCGTGACGCTCTCCGCCGGCACGCGGCTGGGCCCCTACGAGATCCTCTCGCCGCTCGGTGCGGGCGGGATGGGAGAGGTATACCGGGCCCGGGACTCGCGGCTCGGGCGCGAGGTCGCGGTCAAGGTCCTGCCGGATCCGATCCACGCCAGCGCCGACGCGCTCGAGCGCTTCCACCGCGAGGCCCGCGCGGTCGCGGCGCTCTCGCATCCCAACATCCTGGCGATCCACGACGTGGGGGAGGCGGACGGGGTCGCCTACGCGGTGATGGAGCTTCTCGAAGGCGAGACGCTGCGCGCGCGCCTCACGGCGTCGGCGATCCCGGCGCGCAAGACCGTCGAGTACGCGCTCCAGATCGCCCGCGGGCTGGCTGCGGCGCACGACCGCGGCATCGTGCACCGAGACCTGAAGCCCGAGAACGTGTTCCTGACACGCGAGGGTCTCGTCAAGATCCTCGACTTCGGCCTGGCGTCTCTCTCGGCAGCCCCTGCGATACGGGGCGACGCGTCGCAGTCTCCGACAGCGGGCACGCAGCCGGGAATCGTCCTGGGAACCGCCGGCTACATGTCGCCCGAGCAGGTCCGAGGCCGGCCGCTCGACCACCGCACCGACCTCTTCGCGCTGGGCGCAATCCTGTTCGAGATGGTGACGGGCCGGCGCGCCTTTCGGGGCGACAGCCCGGCCGAGACGTTGGTGGCGGTGCTGCAGCAAGACCCGATGTCCGAGCCGTCGGGCGCCCAGATCCCGTCGGAGCTGGCCCGGATCGTGGCGCACTGCCTGGAGAAGGAGCCGGGGGAAAGGTTCCAGAACGCCCGCGACCTCGCCTTCGCCTTGGAGGCCTGGGAAGGGACATCGTCGTCCTCGCCTTCGGGCGCCGCGCCCGGCGCGGCGCCGCCCGAGGCCTCGATCGCGGTGCTTCCCTTTCGCAACATGAGCGCCGACCGGGACGCCGAATATTTCAGCGACGGAATCACAGAAGAGATCATCAGCGCCCTGACGGGAATCGAACGGTTGCGCGTGGCGGCGCGCACCTCCTCGTTCGCGTTCAAGGGAAAGGATACGGATGTCCGCCAGATCGGCCGGGAGATCGGGGTCCGCGCCGTGCTCGAGGGCAGCGTCCGGCAGGCCGGACGGCGTCTGCGGATCTCGGCGCAGCTGATCGACGTCGCCAACGGCTACCACCTCTGGTCCGAGCGCTACGACCGCGAGATGGAGGACATCTTCGCGATCCAGGACGAGATCGCCGGAGCGATCGCGGCGACGCTCCGCGTGCGCCTGCTGCCGGCCGACGGAGAGACGCGGCCCGGAGCCCGAAGCACCGACGACGTCGAGGCTTATGACGACTACCTGAAGGGTCGCTACTTCTTCAACCGGCGCCAGCCGCCGGAGGCGATCGCCGAGTTCGAGAGGGCGATCGCGCGCGACCCGCGTTACACGGCGGCCTACACTGGCCTCGCGGACTCCTACTGCATCTTCGGATTCTACGGAGGCATCGCGACGCTGGACGCCTTCGCGCGCTCGCGCGCCGCCGTCGAGAAGGCCGTCGAGCTCGACGCCGACTCGGCGGACGTCCGCGTCTCGCGCGCCCTCGTCGAGCACTACTTCGGTTGGGATCTCGAGCGCGAAGAGGCGGAGCTGCGGCGCGCGATCGCTCTGGCTCCGGAATCGGCCGCTCCCCGTTCCTGGCTCTCGATCCTGGTCTCCTTCCGCGGTCGCCCCGAGGAGGGCCTCGGGCATGCGCGCGACGCGGCGGCCCTGGAGCCCCTGGCCGCCAACATCCAGACCAACGTCGGCTGGGCCCTTTTCGCCGCGCGCCGCTTCGAGGAATGCATCCCGGAGTTCCGCCGCGCGCTGCACATGGATCCGGACGCCCCCTACCCGCTCTGGGCGAGCTCCCTCGCGTACCAGAAGGTCGGCGCGCACGACAAGGCCGTCGAGGTCCTCGAGCACGCGGTCCGGGTCACCGGCCGCCGCCAGAGCCACTACATCGCGCTGCTGGGCGGGGCGTACGCCGCCGCCGGACGGCGCTCCGACGCCCTCCTGATCCGGGACGAGCTCGAGGTGCGCGCGCGGACTGAGTACGTGCCGCCGTTCCATCTGGTGTTCCTCCACATGCCGCTGGGCGACTTCGACGCGGCTTTCGACTGCCTCGAGCGGGCGCGCGAAGAGCGCAACTGTCTCGTCTGGTGGATTGGGGAAAGCCCCGTCTACGACCCTCTCCGGGGGGACCCCCGGTTCGCAGGTGTCCTGTCGCGGATCGTTCCCGGCTAGAATCTCGGCAATCCGAGGAGAACCGCGATGAGCACCCCGGCGCTGAGTCGTTGCGAATTCGAGGCGAGCGATCTTCTCGTCAAGCTCGACATGGTTCTCCCGGCCGACGTCAACGCCATCTCGCCCGTGGTCGCGCGCGTGATGGAGATCGTCACCCAGATGGGCTGCGCCGCGGGGCGCGAGTTCGAGATCGAGCTGGCCCTGCGGGAGGCGCTCGCCAACGCGATCGAGCACGGCAGCGGCAACGATCCCGCCAAACAGATCGAGTGCTGCGTGGCGTGCGACCACGCCCGGGGGATGTTGATCGTGGTGCGCGACCCCGGTCCGGGCTTCGATCCGGCCTCGATCCCGAGCCCGATCGTCGGGAAGAACATCTTCTCGACGGGCGGCCGCGGGATTTACCTGATCAACCAGCTCATGGACGAGGTGCGCTTCGAGCGCGGGGGCACCGAGATTCAAATGCGCACGAAGCCACCCGGACCGCGACGAATGTGATCGCGGCGGCGCCGCGCCGACCCTTCCGCCGGTGCGTCCGCAGGACGCAA
>JBASRI010000352.1:0-3569 GCA_049273755.1 Thermoanaerobaculia bacterium | reverse complement strand
GGAAAAGCATGGCCCTTTCTGAGCCTCGGACCGATCCGTACCGCCTGCGCCCCGCCGGGCCGTTCGACCTGGACGAGGTCGCCCGCATCGAGTCGGAGTCCTTCCCGGCGCCCTGGAGGAGGGAGTTCTTCTCGAGCGAGCTCGTCGAGCCGCACCGCTACATTCGCGTGCTGGCACGCGACGACGGCGAAACGCCCCGCGTAGGCGGATATCTCTTCGCCGTGTCGCTCTACGAGGAGTTCCACATCAACAAGATCGCAATGGACTTGCGCCTGCGCCAGCGGGGCTACGGACGGCTGCTGCTCGAGGACGCGCTGGCGCGGGCGCGCGCGATGGGCTCCGCGGCCGTGACCCTCGAGGTCCGCATTTCCAACGCGGCGGCGCGGCAGTTCTACCGTTCCTACGGGTTCCGCGAGGCCTACAAGCGGCGCGCCTATTACCAGGACGGCGAGGACGCGCTCGTGCTCGTTCTGTCGCTTTCGGACGAAATCCAACGCGGTTGAAAGCCCCCCGGCCCCGGTCTAGACTTGGGCCGTGACCCTCCCCGGCACTCTCCTCGACTACAAAACAAGGAGGTTTGACCCGATGCAATACGGGAACCGAGAGGAACTGGCCGTCGCCGATCCGGAGTTTCGCCGCCTGCACGAGGAGCACCGCCACCACGAGGAACGGCTGCAGTGGCTGGCGGCGAGACCCCACCTGTCAGAGGACGAGGAAATGGAGGAGAAGCGGCTGAAGAAGGAGAAGCTCCTTCTGAAGGACCGCATGGAGGCGATCGCCCGGAGTCACCGCGAGGGAGTCGCCAGCTGAGGGTTCCCATCGCCCGGGAGGGGTGGGCGTTCATCCTGCCCCCGCTCGTGGCCGGCGGGCTCGCCGCCGTGGCCGGATTAGCGCTGGCGGCGGGACTGCTCCTGGCCGTCACGCTCTTCCTGATCCAGTTCTTCCGCGATCCCGAGCGCCGACCCGAGGGAGGCCCCGAAACGATCGTCTCGCCCGCCGACGGCACGGTGCTCTCCGTCATCGATTCGCCCGAAGCTCCGCCCGGAGCGCGCCGGCGCCTTTCGATCTTCATGTCCGTCTTCAACTGCCACGTCAATCGCTCGCCCGCGTCGGGGCGGCTCGCCGACTACGCCTACGTCCCGGGCAAGAAGCTCGCGGCGTTTTCCGACAAAGCGTCCGCCGAAAACGAGCAGACCCGGATCACGCTCGCCGCCGCCCAGGGCAGCCTGACCTTCAAGCAGATCGCGGGCGCGCTCGCGCGCAGGATCGTCTTCTATCCGCGCGTGGGCCAGGAGCTTGCGCGCGGAGAGCGCATTGGCATCATCAAGTTCGGCTCTCGCGTGGACCTCTTTCTGCCCGACAACTCGGAGCTCCTCGTCCGGAAGGGCCAGAAGCTGAAGGCGGGGCAATCGGGAGTCGCGCGGTGGGGCCGGAGCGCTTAGCGTGGCGAGACTGTCGCGCGAGCGGCTCTCCCGCGGTCTCTTCATCCTGCCGACCCTCTTCACGGTCGGCAATCTCTTCTGCGGATACCTGTCGCTCTGGTGCTCGATCCGGGGAACCTTCGAGATCGCCGCGGTCCTGATCATCGCAGCGGGCGTGCTCGACGGGCTCGACGGCCGCATCGCGCGCCTGACGCACTCGACCTCGGAGTTCGGGGAGGAGTACGACTCGCTCGCCGACCTCGTGTCCTTCGGCGTCGCCCCCGCGGTGCTGGCCTACTCCTGGGGCCTCGCCGATTTCCACCGTCTGGGCTGGATGGCTTCGTTCCTCTTCGTCGTCTGCGGCTCGATGCGCCTGGCGCGGTTCAACATCCAGACCCATGTCGTGGACAAGCGGTACTTCGTCGGCCTGCCGATCCCGGCCGCGGCGGGCACGATCGCCGCCGTGGTGCTCGCCACGCCCGAGCGACTGGTCTCACGCACCTGGATGGGCGGATTGCTCGTGATGACCTTTCTTCTCTCCTACCTGATGATCTCGACGATCCGCTATCGGTCCTTCAAGGACCTCGATCTGCGGCGCCGGCGGCCGGCCTGGATCCTGCCCGCGATCGCGCTCTTCTTCGCGGTGGTGGCCTACCGGCCGGAGCTCGCGCTGGCGGCGCTCGCGTTGGTCTTCGTGGCCTCCGGGCCGGTCGCGAAGCTCGTGAGCCTCTTCCGGCGCAAGGAGGTCACTTCCGCTTCTTAGGAGCCGGCGGGACGGGCGTGGGCGGAGGGGGCGGCTCGGCCCAGTCCGTCGCCTCCTCGGGTCCCGCGGCCGAGAGAACGTGGGTCCTGTGGCGGCAGCACCGCTCCGGAAGCGCCCCTCGGACGACGATCCGCGCGGGCGAGATCGCCTCGCGGGGCGCGATCAGCGTCTCGAAGAGCCGCACGCGCGTGGCCCTGCCCGGAGTCACCGGCCGCCCTGCCGCGTCGTTGGCTTCATAGCGGTCGAAGCCTCCGAGCGCGACGTCCGCCGGGTGCGCGGGTGCCAGATCGACCTCGACCCAGTTGGCCACGCGGGAGAACGTCGAGGTGTGTGGCGACAGGTTCACCGCCTCGACCGCGATCGCGTTTCTCCCGGCCGGTTGCACGCGGACTTCGAGGGCCGGCGACAGGGATCTTCCCAGCAGAATGTCTTCGAAGGCCTCGACGCGCAGGAGGCGCTCGCTCTCGCTCGCCCCTTCGAAGACGATCACGCGTCCGAGCAGATGTCTCTTGCCGGCCGTCGCCGAGCCGAGCCGGTAGAGCATTTCCGCAAGAGAAGGCAGGCGGCAGGCGACGCGGTCTCCGGCCTCGAGCGCCAGACCATCGAGCCGGATCGGGCCGCGCGCCACCAGCCGGAACGCCACGACGTCCGGGTCCACGACGGACAGATCATTCTCGAACTCGACGTTTTTGTGGCCGGCGAGCGCATCGAGGTATCTCTCCGGGACGTCGCCGCGCGTCTGCCCGCCGGCGTCCGAAAGCACGCAGCGCGCGGCCGCGTCGTAGCCCGCCCACCAGGGGCGCGCGAGCGCATCCGCCGCGCCCGAATCCACCCGCGTCCAGGCGCCGAACACGGGTGCCGTCAGCGCGTCCGCGGCCTTGACGAGCGGGCCGATGCGTTTTCGCTCCTCGTCGCTCGCCGGCGCCTCCGCCAGAGCGATCGACAGGAGAACGCCCCGCGGCAACTCCTTTCGGAGGGCGGAGAGCAGCTCCGAGCCGCGGGACGCCGTCGCGGCGGAGAACGGGGCCTGGAGGTGGACGCCGGCCACCTTCCCGTAGGGGCCTCCTTCGCGAAGCCCATCGGCGAGGCCCGCCGCCAGCGCGTGCGCCGCGCCCCGCACGTCGGCGCCCTCGGGAGCCGCGAGCAGCGTCGAGAGCGGCTCGCTCGATCGCACGACGAGAACGACCGCCGTACGCTCGACCGGCTTGGGCGGCTCCGGGCCCGGCCGGAACACCCAGCGGCCGCCGTCGCGCGACAGCTCCCCCGCCGGCAGGAAAACGGCCCCGATCGCCAGCCTTCGCAGCCGCTCGGGGAGATCCGGCTCGGAGGCAGCCGCGGGATGGACAAACTCAATCGCGTCCCCCCTGGGCGGCGCCCCTCCCTGC
>JBASRI010000343.1:0-5076 GCA_049273755.1 Thermoanaerobaculia bacterium | reverse complement strand
AGGCCGAGGATCTGAAGCGACGGGTCGCGGACCTCGCGGCCGCCGCGCGCGACGCCGCCGGCGCGATCGAGGCCGACCCCGAGCGGCTGACGGCTCTGGAAACGCGGCTGGAAACTCTCGGCCGCTTGAAGCGAAAGTACGGCGCCTCCGTCCGGGAGATCCTGCATCGCCTCTCGGAGCGGAAGGCCGAGCGGGACGAGCTTTCGAACGTCGAGGACGCGCTCGAGCGCCGCAAGGCCGACGAGGCGGCGGCTCGCAACGCCTATCACGATGCCGCCGCGGTTCTCTCGGGCAAGCGCCGCGGCGCCGCTCCAAGGTTCGCCGCGGCCGTGGAAAAGGAGCTTGCGGGACTCGCGCTGGAAAAGGCCGGCCTGCGCGTGGCGCTCGAAGCGGTCCCCGACGAAGCGCCCAGGGAAGCGGGAGCCGAGACGGCGGCGTTCTGGTTCGCACCCAACCCGGGCGAGCCCGAGAAGCCGCTGGATAGGATCGCGTCCGGGGGCGAGCTTTCCCGCCTCCAGCTCGCGATCCGGACCGTGGCCGCCGGCCGGAAGGGCCGCAGCCGCACGCTGGTCTTCGACGAGGTGGACGCCGGCATCGGGGGGCGTGTGGCGGAAGTCGTCGGCCGCAAGCTTCGAGACCTCGCCGCGAACGAGCAGGTGCTGTGCGTGACCCACGTACCGCAGATCGCGGCCCTCGCCCAGCGGCACTACCTCGCCGAGAAGCGCGAGGCGCGAGGCCGCACGATCGCCTCCATCCGCCTGCTCGAAGGAAAGGAGCGCGTGGCCGAGGTCGCTCGGATGCTGGCGGGGGAGAAGGTTCCGGAGACGGCGATGAAGCACGCGCGCACGCTGCTCGAGGCGGCGCGATGACCCGGGAGAAGTATTCGCGCTCGATCCTCTTTCCGGGCATCGGCGAAGAAGGCCAGAAGCGGATCGGCGACTTCTCGATCGTCTTCGTCGGCGTCGGCGCCGTCGGGGCGGCCGCTGCGGAGATGGCGGTCCGCGCCGGAATCGGCCGCGTCACGATCATCGACCGCGACGTCGTCGAGCCGTCGAACCTCGCGCGCCAGCTCCTCTTCGACGCCGAGGACGCTGAGCGCATCGCTCCGAAGGCCGACGCGGCGGCGGCCCGTCTGGCCGAGATCGATCCCGCCGCGAGAATCCGGCCGGTCGTCGCGGACCTGGATCCTGGAAACGCGCGGGAGCTCCTCGCGAAGCACGACCTGATCTTCGATGGATCCGACAACTTCGAGACGCGCCTGCTCGCCTCGGACGCGTCGCGCGCGCTGGGACTGCCGTATCTCTACGCCGCCTGCGTCGGAGCGGAGGGCCGTGTCGCGCTGACGGTGCCCGGCGCCCCGTGCCTGCGCTGCTACCTCGAGACGTTGCCTCCGGCGGGCTCCGGTCCGACCTGCGACACGGCGGGCGTGGTCCCGACGCTCCCGCCCCTCGTCGCGTCCATAGGGATGACGGAAGTGATCCGTTTCGCCACCGGAGCGGCCTCGGCTCGGGGCATCCTGACCGTCAACGCGTGGGGCGATGGCGTCCAGACCCGCCGCCTCTTCTCTTCGGTCCGCCCGTCCCCGGCCTGCCCGGTCTGCGTGGGCAGACGCTTTCCGGCCCTCGAGGGCGAGGGGGCCTCGGAGCTGACCAAGCTCTGCGGCCGTCAGTCGGTCCAGGTCTCGCCGGCGGGGCGGGCGCGTCCCGACTTCGAAGCCCTGGAGCGTCGCCTGGCCCCGCTCGCCCGCGTCCGCCGCTCGCCCCAGCTCCTGAACGCGGATCTCGAAGGAGTGAGCCTGACGGTCTTTCCGGACGGACGCTGCGTGGTGCGTGGGACCGCCGATCCGCTCCGCGCGCGCACGCTCTACGACCGCTACATCGGAGGGTGAGTGCGGCGGATCGGGCTCGACGCCCTCCTCGGCTCGGAGGCGGAGCGCTCCGCGCTCGCCGCTGCCCTGCGGGCGGGGGGCCTGGCGGCGCTGCCGACCGAGACCTTTTACGGCCTGGCGGCGGATCCGCGCAGCGGGCCCGGGGTGCGCCGCGCGCTCGCGATGAAGCGCCGCGGGGACGAGAAGCCGCTTCCCGTCCTCTTCGGCGCGCGGGAACAGCTGGCGGGCCTGGGAGTCGCGGCTCCCGCGGAGACGCTCGACCGCTTCTTCGGGATCTGGCCGGCGCCGCTGACCGTCGTCCTCCCGCTCTCGCGCCCGATCCCGGCGTCGCTTGGCGGAGCGACGCTCGCCGTGCGGGTTCCGGCGCACGCGGGCCTGCTGGCTCTTCTGCGCGCGGTCGGCCCCGTCACCGGATCGAGCCTGAACCGGACCGGCGAGCCTCCGTGCGAGAGCGCGGACGCGATCGAGCGTCTCTTCGCGCGGGAGATCGACGTGCTCGTGGACGGAGGCCCCTCGCCGGGCGGCTTGCCGACGACGCTTGTGGACGCCACGGCCGATCCGCCACGGGTGCTGCGCCAAGGCGCGTTCGCCTGGCCGCCCGCCTCGGCGTGACCGGCGGGAGCGCGCGTTCCATGCTAAATTGCCCGCTTTTATGGGCATCCTGAAGGAATACGCGGGCAAGAAGCCCGTCCTCGGACGGCGCGTCTACCTCGCCGAGACGGCCGCCGTCATCGGAGACGTGGTCCTCGGCGACGACGTGTCCGTCTGGTACAACTCGGTGGTCCGCGGCGATTGCCACTTCATCCGCGTCGGCGCGCGCTCCAACATCCAGGACAACTGCGCGATCCACGTCACGGCGGGCACGCATCCGACGGTCCTCGAGGAGGAGGTCACGCTCGGCCACGGAGCGATCGTGCACGGCGCCACGGTCCGGAAAGGGGCGCTCATCGGCATCCGCGCGACCGTCATGGACGGCGCGGACGTCGGGGAGTCCGCCTTCATCGGCGCCGGGGCGCTGGTCACCCCGCGCACGATCGTGCCGCCCCGCACGCTCTGGCTCGGCGCGCCGGCCAAGAAGGCGCGCGACCTGTCGGAGGCCGAGGTCGAGGACCTCAAGCACTACCACCGTAACTACCTCGGGTACAAAGAGGAGTACTACCGGATCGACGGGGCGTGGGCGCGGTGAGAGGCCGGCTGAAGGCGCCCAAGGGGACCCACGACCTCCTGCCTCCCGAAAGCGAGCGGTTCGGCGCAGTCGAGGCGGCGGCGCGGCGTGTGTTCGGGTCCTACGGGTACGGAGAGATCCGGACGCCCGTGTTCGAGGCGACCGATCTCTTCGCCCGCTCCGTGGGCGACACGACCGACATCGTCCACAAGGAGATGTACACGTTCCCGGACCGCAAAGGCCGGTCGCTGACGCTGCGGCCGGAGAACACGGCCGGCGTCGTGCGAGCGCTCGTCGAGAAGGGCATCCAGGACATGCCGCGCCCGATCCGACTGTGGTACGCGGGACCCCAGTTTCGCTACGAGCAGCCGCAGGCCGGGCGCTACCGCGAGTTCCGGCAGATCGGGGTCGAGCTGCTCGGGGTGGCTTCGGAGGCCGGAGACGCCGAGGTGCTCAGGATGCTCTTCGCGTTCCTCTCGGCGCTCGGCTTCACCGATCTGACGGCGACCTTGAACTGCATCCCGACGGGCGAGGCCCGCGCGATCTTCTCCAAGGCGCTGCAGGATCACGTCCGCCCTCAGGCCGAGCGCCTGGGCGCGGAGGACCGCCGCCGGCTCGAGGAGAATCCCCTGCGCCTCTTCGACTCGAAGGATCCCGAGGTCGCGCAGGTCCTCCAGGGAGGCCCGCGGACGCTGGACTTCCTGGACGAGGCCTCGCGCCGGCAGCACGAGGAGCTCAAGTCGCTGCTCTCGGCTTCGGGCGTGCGGTTCGCCGAGAGCTCGGCGATCGTGAGGGGCCTCGACTACTACACGCGAACCGTTTTCGAGGTCACTTCGGACCGTCTCGGGGCGCAGAACGCGCTCCTGGGGGGCGGCCGCTACGACAACCTCGTCGCCGACCTCGGGGGACCGCCCACGCCCGCGGTGGGATTCGCGATCGGGGAAGACCGCCTGCTGGCGGCCATGGCCGCGGACATCCGCGCCGCCCGTCCCGTCTTCTTCGTCGTGCCCGACTCGCTCGACGAGCTTGCGTACGCGCTGGCCGTGGCCGAGGAGATCCGCGCGGCGGCTCCGGACGCCGTCGTCGAGAGCGACCTGACGGGCCGGGGCCTGGTCCGGGGCCTCGCGCGCGCCGCGCAGGCGGCGAGGGATCCGGCGCGGTACGCGTTTCGGGCCGGCGGGGTGCACGCCGTGCTGCTGGGGTCCCGGGAGCGGGAAGAGAAAGCGGTGACGATGAAGGATCTTTCGACGGGACAGCAGCAGACCTTTTCGCGCGGGCAGCTGGCGGAGCGGCTGGGCGCGGGCAGGGAACGATGACGCGGGAGCGGCAGGCGGCCGGTGCGCTGCGCGCGGCCGACGCGGGGAAGACCGTTTTTCTCCAGGGCTGGGTGTCGCGGCGGCGCGACCTGGGCGATCTGATTTTCGTGACCCTGCGCGACCGCAGTGGATTGGTACAGGTCGTGTTCGACCGCGCCCGCTCCCCGCTCGCGGCCGTGAGCGCCGCGGGGGAGGCGCGGAGCGAGGACGTCGTCGCGATCGAGGGTCAGGTCGTGCTCCGCGGCGAGGGCCAGCGCAACCGGGAGCTTCCCACCGGCGACGTGGAGGTCGTCGCGGCGAGCCTCGAGTTCCTGGCCCGCTCCGACACGCCCCCCTTCGTCGTCGAAGACCGCACCAATGCCACCGAGGAGCTGCGGCTGGAGTACCGTTACCTGGATCTGCGCCGCCCCTCGATGCTCAAGAACTTCATGCTCCGCGACGAGATCGCGTTCCGCGTGCGCAAGCTTCTGCACGAGCGCGGGTTTCTCGAGGTCGAAACGCCGATGCTGACCCGCTCGACTCCGGAGGGGGCGCGCGACTTCCTCGTTCCGTCGCGCGTCCATCGCGGGCGGTGGTACGCGCTGCCGCAGTCGCCGCAGCTCTTCAAGCAGATCCTCATGGTGTCGGGCTTCGAAAAGTACTTCCAGATCGCGCGCTGCTTCCGCGACGAGGACCTGCGCGCCGACCGCCAGTTCGAGTTCACGCAG
>JBASRI010000324.1:0-11754 GCA_049273755.1 Thermoanaerobaculia bacterium | reverse complement strand
GTCCGCGCGGACGGCGGCGCTCATGCTGGCAAGTCTATTCGGTTTCCGTAGGGGCGGCCCTCGCGGCCGCCCGGGCGCAGATGCGGTCCCCCGCCCCGCCCCCACGGAACGGAAACAAAAGGGCCCCGCGATCGCGGGGCCCGGGATTGCGCAAAACGGAAAGCCTCAGTGGACGGGCGTGCCCTGCACGAAGACGGTGTCGCTGCTGATGTTGTCGAGCGTCACGATGTAGGAACCCACCGCGCTGCCGTCGAGCGCCTCGACCTTCATCGCCATGGGAGAGCCGTCGATCTGGGGGAACGTGTCCGTGGTGATCGGGATCTGCGCGAACGCTCCGGAGTGGCCCGGGTCGTTGAGCCGGAAGTCGAAGACGCCGCCCTCGCTCCCGTCCTGCTTGACCGCTGTGATCCGGACGGTCGTCGGCAGGTCGCCCATCGCGAGGATGCCGACGTTGGTGCGGAAGCGCAGGTTGGTCTGGGCGCCGGCCATGTAGAGCGTGCCGTTGCCGACCGCCACGCTCTTTGACGCCGTGTAGACCGACAGCTGCATGCCCGCGGTGCCCTGCGGGAAGTCCTGGTAGATGCGGCCGCCGATGATCAGCGGCGCCGAGGCCACGTCCGTCGGGGCCTCGTAGCTGATCTTGAGAAGTCCGATCGCGGTGCCGGTCGTCAGCTCGGGATGCCCGTCGGCGAGGTGGTTGCCGACGATGTCGTCGAGCGACACGCCCTGTCCCGCGCCGACCGTGAGCCCGCCGAAAACGACCTTCTCGGCCGTGTCTCCGGGGGGCACGTAGTGGTACTCGAAGCGCAGCAGCCGCTGGAGCGTGCTCGGGTTGAAGAAGCGCAGGTCCGTGCGCCAGTGCGCCCCGCCCTCCTCGATCCGGCCCACGCCGGCGACGTAGTAGGTGACGGTCGTGCCGGGCGCCGCGTTGACACGGGGCGTGTCGTCCAAGACCTGCTGTGGATCGTTGTTGCGGCGGTCCAGTTGCGACGAGTACGCCTGAAGCGAGCCGGTCGTATTGGTCGCCTTGAGGACGTAGCGCTTGGTCGGGTCCAGCGTGGCGATCAGGTCGGAGGCGTTGATCGCGGCCTGGCTGTAGCCCGGAACCGCGAAGTCCTTGCTCCCCACCGCGACGCCGTCTTCGGAGACCGCGTCCATGTGGAAGAGCCCGCCCTCGCTCGAGGCGTTGAAGAGCGAGATGTTGAAGCGGTAAAGCGAGTCGTCGCGCAGGCCGATCAGGAACTGACCGGTCGCGAACTCGGCCGCCTGCGGCGTCAGCGGGCCGTTGGGCCCGACGACGAAGGATGGCAGCGTCGTCCCGAACGAGGCCCCCTGGGCCGTGAAGTACACCCGGGAGGTGACGATCGGGACCTGGTTCCCGCCCAGGAACTTGACTAAGAGGATGCCCTTGCCGGCGCCGGGACGTCCCAGGGTCGTCCCGACGACGTCCACGGCGGACCAGGACTCTCCGGGGGCCAGCGGCACGCTCTTGAGCGAGTCGAAGGGCAGCGTCGAGAGGTCCGTCGGAATCTGATCCGAGAACGATGCGAAGTAGAGCGTGACCGTGGTCGAGCCCTGGGCGCCGGTTCCGGGATTGGTGATCGTCACGTCGGTGGCCCAGTTGCCGGAATCCGCCAGGATCGAGCCGGCGCCCGGGATCATGATGGCCTGGAAGCTCGGCGGGGACAAGCTGAACCGTGCGTTGCCCTGCGACGTGCCGGACGTGAGCGTCCCCCCGCCCGTGACGGTGAGGACGGTCGTCCGGACTCCGGCGGAGCGGAAGACATGCGTCGCCGCGCGGCCCGTCGCCGTGTCGCCGTCACCGAAGTCCCACGCGAACGTGGCGGCAGGGTCCGGCTCGCTCGCGGTGAACGTGATCGGGGAGCCGGCGGAGGCCAGCCAGGTGTTGTTGAGGCCGTTGAACGAGGCTCCTGCGACGGTAAAGATGCTCGACGGCGGCGGCGGCCCGCCGGTGCCGATCGTGATGGTCTTGCTGTCCGTGGCCGTCTGGGTTCCGGATGTTGCACGCACCTTCACCGTGAAGGTGCCGGCCGCGGCGTAGGTGTGGCTTGCCGACGGGCTGTTCGGGGGTCCGAACGCCTCGGCGGCCTTCGTGACCGATCCCGTGACGCACGGCCGGATCGGGGGGCATCCGCCGCCACCACCACCACCGCCGCCGCCACCGCCGCCGGAGCCGTCACCGAAGTCCCAGTCGTAGGTGACTGTGCCACTGAAACCCGACGCCACGGACGTAAAGGAGACCGATACGTTGACCGCGCCTGTTGCCGGACTGGTGAGCGAAATTGTCGGACTGCCGCCGGGCGGAGGGCCGCCCGTGCTGGCCGTGTATTTGAAGGCCCGCACGGTTCCCTGGACCTCGACCTTGAGGTAGCAGCTCGTGCTGCAGGTCGCCGGCACGAAGGTCTGCGGACCGGCCCCGGCCGTCGAGCCCAGCGCCGGCAGATCTCCGGGGCTGACGGACTGGTTCGAGTCGCTGCTCTTATAGAACGTCGCGCCGGGGTGGACCACGCCTGGCGGGAGCGTCTCGTCGTCCCAGAGATAGTAGGTCGTGCTCGTCGTCAGGCTAAAGGAGGGCGGGTTTCCGAGCGGGAAGACGGGCTGCGTCCGGTTGGCGCCTTTGTAGATGGAGAGCGCCGGCACCGGGGCGAAGTCGGTGACGCTGAACGGCAGCGAGACCGGCGCCGCCTGCGGAGCGCCGTTATGGTCGGTGTAGTTGTAGGTCAACGTCAGCGTGTAGCTGCCGACCGTGCCCGGCACGGTGACCTGCGCGGTTCCGTTGGCGGGTAGGAAGCTCCCGGCGAGCGTGCCGCTGCCGCCGGCCGAGCTCATCGCCCAGCCGACGGAGTTCAGCGTCGCCGCCGCCGCCTTCTGCATGAGGTTGCGCAGCGTCAGCGCCGCCGATTTCAACACCGGGTTGGGTGTGAGCGAGAAGTTCGGGACCAGGTCTACCTGTTGGATCGTCCCGGACTTGGTGACGGAATAGCCGTCCTTGTACGTCGCCAGCAGCGAGAAGGCCGTCGCGTTGATCGGGATCGTGACGACGGTGCCCGAGGCGGAGCCCGAGGGCGTGAACGTCCAGGAGAAGGTGGCCTCGGCCGTGTTGCCCTGCGAGCCGCTGGCGTCGCCGTTGTTGGGGTTGCCGGCCAGGACCTGCAGCACGCTGCCGTTGTAGCCGACGATCGAGACCGCCGGAGCAAGCACCGCCACGCCGGGCGAGAAGTACGCCGGGCTCGCGCCGTTGATGTTGGTCGTCTTCAGGCCCAGGTAGAACGTGCCTCCCGCGGGACCCCCGAGGCTTCCCCAGCAGGCCGTGCCGAGCGACAGGTTTCCGCCGTTGGCGGGGTCACAGGGCCAGTAGGCGGGGTTGATGTCCTCGAGCTCGGGGTTGGACGCCGGGTTGCCGCTCCAGGCCGCGTCCGCGGCGAACGGCCCCGCGGCGCCGGTGTTGATGTCCCACTGCACGTTCGTGATCGGCTGGTACGTGACCGAGGAGTCGATCAGCTCCCACTTGTCGCCGAAGTAGTTCTTGGTGTTCTCCGGCGCGGGCCGCGTTTGCGCCGAGAGGTTCGTCATCGTGGCGAAGGCGACAGGCGGGGCCGTCGGATCCGCCGCGATGCAGGAGATATCGAGCTGGTCGGTGCGGATCGGGCTCTGCACGGTCGGGAGACCGGGCGCCGGGGGCGTCAGCTTTCGGTAGACGTAGGCCGTGAGCACCGAGCCGCTTTGGATGACCTGGCTCTCGAACCCGTAGCCGTTGAAGGAGACGCCGGGTGTGCCGTAGTGCGTCAGCTCCTTGGCGAGGAGTGGAGTTCCTCCCTGCGTCAGCCACTTCGTGTCGTAAATGTCGACGTAGGTGTTGCCGCCGGATCCCACGCGGTAGAGAAACAGCGCCGGAAACGGCTGCGGTCCCCGAACCTGGACCTGTTTGAAGCTGCCCGCGAGCGTGGCGACGTGCGCCAGGGTTCCGACGGGAGGCGGCACGTACTCGTAGACTTGAAGCCCGTCCGCGCCCTCGGCCGACAGGATGAAGATGTGGCCGTTGACCTGCGCGATCTCGATCTTCAGCGGGTTGTTGATGGTCGGCGTCGTCGCGATCTGATTCGGAATGCCGGTCGTGGCGTTGATCTCGGCGATGTAGATGACGTTGTTGAGCGCGCTGGCGCCGGCGAGGAGGTACTGGGTGTAGTTTGGGATCGAGACCTGGGCCGCCCTTAGCCGCAAACCCGTGCCGTCGATGGTTCCGGAGGGCCAGCCGATCGCGAGCTGCGGCTGGATCGGGTTGGATGCGGAAGGGCTTCCCGTCGGGCTCGTGACGTCGGCGAGATAGACGTTGCTGCTCCTGACCGGGAAGTAGCCGAAGTACTTGCTGCCCGTGTAGATCGCCGCGACCTCCCCGGTCGGGGCGACGGAGTCGGGCAGGTTGATCTGCTGTCCGAACCCGAGCGATCCCCCTCCCGAAGCCATGGCGACCTGTGCCGGAAGGCCCGAGAAATCGGCACTCCCCGGAGGGCCGCCCTGCGCGTAGGGTTGCCAGTCCGAGATCAAGCGCGCGTCTCCGTTGGGACCCTGCGCCACGTCCATGGTCGTGGAGCCTTGGTGGCAGTCGCAGAGGATCTGGATGACTCCGCCGTTGTTGGACCCGCCCTCATTCCCGATGACGACCGCGCTGTACGGCGTCGGATTCGCGGGCGCAAACGGGGCGCGAGCGAAGCCCCACTGCGTCAGGACGTAGAGGTGGCTCGTGCCGTTGCCGAGCGACATCTCGGGCGAGCTCGGCAGCGTTCCCGAGTAGTTCGGAAGCGGCGTGGTCGCGCTTCCCTGGTAAATACCGCAGTTGGGGGTCTGGGCCGCGGCGGCGGCGACGAGAGTCAGGACCAGGACCGCAACGAGGGCGACCTGCCGACACGTGGAGCGATTCATCAGCACGGGATCCTCCGGAAAAGGTTCGGCGAACGCCGACTTGAAGTACGCCTGAGATCCGATTTCATCTTCCCCCCAAATTCGACCCGAAGCACCCAGGAGAAACTGAAATCAGACCTTCGGGACACCGGGGCACCGGGGCCAGAAAAAAAGTGGGCGGGACCGAAATCCCGCCCACTCAGGACACTTACGGGAAGATCGAGCCGTGTCCCGTCGGGATCGTGGAGATGGTCGGTGTAATCACCTGCACTCCAGTGATACCGAGCGGGTTGCAGCTCGACGGATCGAGCTGGGTCCCCGGAACGAGGATCGTCTCGAGCGCGAGGGAACCCTCGAACGAGTAGTCGACCCAGGCCTGGTCGAGAGACGTGCCCGCCGAGGCGTTGACGAAGCTCATGTCAACCCAGCCGGCCGCCGCGCCCGAAGGCCGCGAGAAGTCGACCACGTTGCGCTGCTGCGTCTCGAACGGGAAGTTGAAGGTCGGGTTGGTGCAGGGCGACGGGCAGCGGCCCTGCGTCGTGGTGTTCTCGTCCTCGTCGAAGAAGACGAGCGTGACAATCGGCTCCTCGATGGTGCAGTTCGCCAGCTTCGCCGCAGGCGCGGCCGGCGAAGACCGCCACACGCGGAAGTTCGTTGTCAGCGCCGCGCCGGCGTCGAACCACCGGGAGGCCCAATTCAGGCCGAGGGGCTCGCGCTGGTCGCCGAAGCCGACGTTCCACGGGGACGTCTGGAGCAGGTCGTTCTCCGGGTTGAGCTGGTTACAGTTCGGGCAGGCGTTCGGCGGGGTGTCCACCGAGGCACTCCAGTAGCGCGCGTAGAACGTCCGCACCGGGACGGCGGGATTCTGCTCGGCCGCGTTGCCGAACGTCACGTCGGTCTCCATGTTGACCGTAGACATCGCGTAGGTCGGGATGCCGGTACCCGAGGTGAAGATGATCTCGCCCCACAGGTTGTTCTCCATGCCGATGGCGTCGCGGTAGTAGTAGTTCGGGTCGGTCGGATCCGAAAGGTTGCAGTAGTTGACGTGGTCGATGACGATGTAGCCGATCGCGTTGAGGTCATTGGCGTTCGTGGTGCAGTCGAAGCGGAGCGCATCCACCAGGCCCGGGAGGCTGAAGCGCCCGACGTAGTCCGTCGTGGCCTGGATGTTGTCCTGGCCCGTCGCCGGAGCGAGCGGCTTTACGCGAATGAAGCCATTCGAATTCGGGTAGACGTTGGAGGCCGAGTTGCGCTGGCAGGCGTCCTTGCCGTTGAAGTCCAGCGTGTCCGGGAGAAGCCCGGTGATGACGTCCGAGATGCGCATGGCCTGCACGTCGAACCCGGTCAGCGCGACGTTGAAGTCGAGCTGAAGGACGCTGTACCGGTCGAAGACGTTGACGTGAGCGATCATCGGCGCCGCGGAGGCGTTGGCGATCGTCACGATCGTGTCGACCGCGCCGGGCCCGGTGGTGACCAGGCTGCCGCTCGCGTCGAAGCTGACTTGGAAGTACGGGACGAGCAGCGTCGCAGCCGGACGCTGGTCGACGGTGCACGTGACGGCGCCCGCCGAACTCGCAATCGCGAGCACGGCGACGATCGCCAGGCACGTCATCAGGGTTTTCTTCATTGAGATCTCCTCGTTACGGTTAACTGTTCGAAAACACACGATCGAGAATTCCTTCCCTCGAACGATCCCATCACCTCCCGCACTTCGATTTACTACACCCGCAAAATCCTGAGTTCTGTTCCAGTTGGGGGCATGACGCCCCTCATGGATCGGATGATGGGCTCCGAGATATGCGGTGTCAAGCGAAAACTCGAAATTTATGCTCCCCGATCATAAACCCCTGGCAAGCCACAGGGGAACCTCGGGTTACCTGCGGTTCAGGTACACGTCCCAGCCGCCCGGCTCGTTCGGACTTCCCGACCCGACCGTCTTTGAGAGCACGATGTCCAGCCGGCCATCCCGATCGAGGTCCGCCAGGCGGACAGTCTGACCCTGCGAGTCGAGAGCCGGCTCCTCGGCTTCGGCCGCCTCGACGAACGTCCCGTCGGGCTGCTGGAAAAAGACCCGCAGCCGCTTGGTCTCGTTGTCGGCAAACACCAGGTCATCGAGCCCGTCCCCGTCGAGATCTCCCATTGCCGCGGCGAAGAGGTAGCCGTTGAAGTCCTTCTTGCGCCAGACGCGGTGCTTGGTCCAACCGCCAGCCCCGTAGACGTAGAGCGTCAGACCGCTGGCGCGCGTCGAGTCGGGCACGTTGGCCTGCATCGAATAGCCATCGAGGAAAGCCGCCGCGTGGTCCTTCCCGAACGTCCCGGGCGTGGCCGAGAAGTGGTACGCGTACGGCTCGATCTCGGGGAATTGGACCGGCGTGAAAGTCCCGTCGCCGACGTTTCTCCACAACAACGTCAACGCGCCGGTGTAATGGCTCCCCGTCAGGACGTCTTTCTTACCGTCACGGTCGTAGTCCCAGGCGTTGAGCGAGTTCGAGTAGAACCCGCCGATGATCCCGTCCTTCTTGAGCTCCCAGCCTTTGTCGCGCCCGAGGAAGACGTAGACGCGGACCTGCGTGCGGTCGACGGATTCCCCATTGGCCATGGACGCGTTGTCGCGCGACGCTACGATGTCGAGCTTGCCGTCACCGTTGGCGTCGAGCAAGATCACGGCCTGAGAAGAGTAGTCGCGCTGGGGCAGACCGGCGCGGACGACCTCGAAGTTCCCTTTTCCGTCACCGAAGAGGGAGACGAGACCGGTGCCGTGCGACGCGCTGACGACGTCCAGCTTTCCGTCGCCGTCGATGTCGCCCACCGCGACTGCGCCGTAGTCGATCGAGAAACGGTCCATCGGCTTGCCGGCGAGCGTGTAGGTCACGGGCCAAGCTTCGAAGCGGCCCTTGCCGTCGCCGAGCCAGATGTGCAGCTGTCCGTCTCCGATGCGGCTGGGGGGAGCCACGATGTCGGGGATGCCGTCTCCGTTGGCGTCGGCGAGCACGAAGGACGCCCGCCACATTCCGTGGACCGGCAGCCCCGTATTGGTGACCTTCTCCAGTCGGAGCCGTCCCGCGACGCGGGCCGGCAAAAGATCGGCGAAGTCCGCGAGAGTCACGTCCGTCGAAGTGGGCTGGCCCGCGGCCTTGGGGCGCGCGGCCGGCGAGGGCGGAGTCCGCGGCGCCTCTTCCGCAATCCGGCGCTTCAGCTCGATCTCCTCGGGAATCGGTTTGGGAGAGCTCGTGTAGTAGTACTCGTCGTCTTCCTTGAAGAACTCGACCGGCTGGGCAAAGATTGGGATTCGGAAGTGCCGGTCGTCCACCCGCCGGTACTCGGATTTCTTGTAACGCCGGATGACGTAAGTGTCGGTCTCTTCGACCACCGTCGGGTCGGTGCGCATGAGCACGCCGGGCGTCGGCGTCGCGCCCGGACCGGCGGTCGGGGCCGGGGGCGGTGCGGACGGCTTGGTCTGCGTCGAGCAGGCCGCCAGGACCAGGAGCGTCAAAGCAAGCAGGGCTCGTTTCACGAAACCTCCGATAAGCGATAAGCCCGGGCTGGGGAGTTGGGCCGACCGGGAAACCCCCGGGGTCCCCGGTTTATTCACGCAATTCCTCAGATCAAATCGGCGAAGTGGGGCCGCGCCCGGGCAAAGAGCGCCCCTCCCAGAAGGGCCGCGCCGAGGCTGAAAACGGTCAGGTAGACGAGGGAGGCGGGCTCGGGCGGGGAGTGGAGCGTGAACGCGCGGCGGTAGAGGTCCACCAGGTGCGCGATGGGGTTTGCCTCGATCCACGGGCGCAGCCGCGCCGGAACGAGCGAGATCGGATAGACGATCGGCGTCGCGTAGAAGACCACCGTCAGGGCGATCCCGACGGCGTGGGCCATGTCGCGCATGAAGGCCGTCGCCGTCGCGGCGATGCAGCCCAGGCCGAAGGTCAGCAGCACCTGGAACACGAGCGCCGGAATCGCAAGCGAGAGCCACGCGAGACTCAGGTGCCCGATCCACGCCACGTACACGGCGAAGATCGCGAGCGCGATCACTTCGTTGACGACCGCCGCGAGGACGACCGAGAGCACGAGCGTCTCGACCGGGAAGACGGTCTTCTTCACCATCGCCGCGTTGTCGACGAGAACCGAGGAGGAGCGCGCGATTCCTTCCGAGATCGCCATCCACGGCAACAGCCCCGCCATCAGGAATTCCGGAAAGCTCGCGAAGCCGGGCTCGACCGGCACGCGCAACACGAGCGAAAACACTCCCGTGTAGAGCAGCATCCACAGCAGCGGGTGCGCGAATGCCCAGGCCAGGCCGAGGCCCGAGCCGGCGTACCTGGCCCGCACGTCGCGGACGACCATCTCCTTGAGCAGGAAGAGTTTGGGAGCGAACGCGCCGTTTCTCGTGACCATCGTGCGGGGCGACACGATCATACAATCCGGAACTATGTTTTAATAGCATTTCCAGAACAACCTATGTCGTCTCATTCGCCCCGCAAAGTCGCGCTGGTGGGTTCGCGGATACGCGAGCTGCGCAAAGGCCGCCACCTCACGCAGACCGAGCTGTCGGAAAAAATCGGCATCGCGCAGTCGGACCTCTCGCGCATGGAACAGGGCGAGTACAAGGTCGGACTCGACACCCTCTTCAAGATCCTCCAGGTCTTCGAGCTGAAGATGGGCGAGTTTTTCGGCGAGACGGAAACGCCCGCCGGGAAAGAGGCCCGCGATCTCGTCAACGAATTCCAGAACCTCTCGGACGAGGCGCGCCAGGAAGTGCGCGATTTCGT
Source organism: Thermoanaerobaculia bacterium (assembly GCA_049273755.1). Classification (GTDB taxonomy): domain Bacteria; phylum Acidobacteriota; class Thermoanaerobaculia; order UBA5066; family Gp7-AA6; genus DAHUXD01. The sequence goes on along the minus strand of JBASRI010000324.1, from coordinate 2,071 downwards.
GCGGTTCAAGAAGGCTCAGGAAGAGCAGGATCCGGCCTCCACGGACGGGGCCGATACGGGAGAAGGGGAAGAAAAGCCTTGAGTTGGCTCCCCCCTGTCCTAGAATGACCGGACACGGCACGGAGCCGGAGATCATGAGCGACCGCCGCAAACATCTGGAATTCCTGCGAAAGACCGCGAAAGACGCGATCTGGAGCGGGGACTACGAGCGCGCCCTCACGCTCTACGAGGACGGGCTGGCGCTCGCCCGTTCCTGGAAGGACCGGGAGGTCGAGGACCTCTTCACGTGCAACCGCGCCACCACCCTCCTCGAGATGGACCGGCAGGATTTCGACCTGTCGCGCCTCAAGGAGATCGTGCTCCGGAGCCACGGCTCTCCCAACGCCGTGCTCGCCGCCTACGCCACAGCCCACGCGCACGAGGTGCGCGGCGAGTATTCGAAGGCGACCTTCTACGCCCAGAGCGCGCTCCAGAAGAGCCGCGAGCTGCGGCTCGAGGAGTGGACCTGGGCGTCCCTGAACCTCCTCGCGAACCTCGAGCTCCACGAGAGCCGGTTCGCCGAGGCCCGCTCGCTCTTCCAGGAATCCCTCGACGGATACGAGGCCAAGGGGCAGGCGCAGTCGTGCGAGGCGGCGGTGGTCGCCGACAACCTCGGCTACTGCCACATCGCCCTCGACGCGGTCGCCATCGGCCTGCCGCTCGTCCAGCGTTCACTCTCGCTTCTCGAGAGCCTCGGCTCCCGGCAAGCGATGGACTACCCGTGCCTCGACCTGTGCTTCGCGTCTCTCAAGCTCGAGCGCGCCGAGGAGGCCGAGAGCTGGGGCGTGCGGGCGCTGGGCCTCGGCAAGGAGTTCGGCCGCAACGATGTGGTGAAGAACGCCCACTACCTGCTGGCCGAGACCTACAGCGAGCTGGGCCGCGAGGACGCGGCCGACGAGCACTACGAGGCTCTGTCGAGCTACTACCCGAACTTCCCGGCGTTGAAGAACTACCTCCATCAGATCAGCCTGATGGGGATGATCAATCTGAGGGCATGATGCGGCGCGGCGGGCTCTTCCTCATGCGGCTCCTGGTTCTGGCGGCGGCCTTCGCGGCCCTGCCGGCCGTCTCGCTCGCTCTCGAGGAGCAGTCGCTGCTGACGCCGGACGGGACGCTCCACGTCGTCCGCGCGGGCCGCGCGGTGGACCTTGCCGTCCTGGATCCCTCCGTCACGCCAGAGAGCTTCGTGGTGGATTGGACGTCGCGCGCCCAGGACGGCGTCGTGACGACCCAGATCCTGCCTGGAGCCGTCTCGTCGCAGGAGAAGCGCGGCCTCCAGCTGGGTTGGGACGACCAGACCTCGACACTGCTCCTAGTCTGGACCGAAGAGGTCTCCGCCTTCTCGCACATCCGCGTCGGCGTCTTTCACGACGGCGTCTGGACGAACTCTCCCCTTCTCCCGAAACAAGGCATCTCTCGCTCCTACAACCCGCAGATGCGCATCACGCACCAGCGGGTCACCTACCTGGACGAGCACGACGCTCCGGTCGTCAAGACCAGCTCGATTCTCTCGGTCATCTGGTGGGAGGAAGGCCAGGGCCTGCAGGCGCGCCTGGCGACGCTGTTCCTCGACGAAGCTGGATTCGATCCGTCGAACCTCGGCATCTACGACCTGCCGGCGCTGACGGGCGGCACGGGCGCCACGGTGTACAACGACGTGCCCTCCGGGGCTTACCTCTATCCGGGCCTGCAGCCGGACGGCCTTACCGGCGCCATGTTCGCGAGCTACGCCGATCTCCACGCGGACCGCCACCGCGTGCTCCGCATCAGCTTCCCCGAAGACCAGGGCCAGCCTTCCGACGCGACCAGCACGAAGTGGAAGCGCCGCCACATCCCGATCGTCGGGGTTGCAAGCGAAGGCCCCGTGGCCCGGATGACGCCGACGCGCGCCGCCGGAGCCTCCCTTGAGCTCGCGGTCGGCACCACGGTCGGTGTCGGCTACCGCCCCACGCTCTACTGGCGCGACGGCGACAACCTCAAGTACGTCCGGCTCGAGGGCGCGGACTGGTCCCCGATCCGGTCGATCGCGATC
>JBASRI010000321.1:0-2667 GCA_049273755.1 Thermoanaerobaculia bacterium | reverse complement strand
GGGCGCGACGACGGTAAGGGGTTCGACGCCGACGGCGTCTTCGAGCGCACGGGGACCGATCGCAGCCTCGGCCTCCACGGCATGCGCGAGCGGGCGCGCCTGCTGGGGGGCCGGGTGACCGTGGAGTCGAAGCCCGAACGCGGGACGGTCGTCAGGGCCCGCTTCCCGCTGGAGGCCACGCCATGACGCCGATCCGTGTTCTCCTCGCCGAAGACCACGCGCTCGTGCGGGCCGGCCTGGCCGCCCTGCTCGCATCCGTTCCGGACATCGAGGTGGTCGGCGAGGCCAGCGACGGGCGCGAGGCCCTCGCCCTCGCGAAGCGTCGGCCCCCGGACGTCGCGATCCTGGACGTCACGATGCCGGGCATGAACGGGCTCGAAGCGGCCGCGCGGCTGGCCGTCGAATGCCCCTCGACCCGCGTGATCATCCTCTCGATGCACGCCAACGAGGAGTACGTCCTGCGCGCGCTCAACGCCGGTGCCTCCGCCTACCTGCTCAAGGACGCGGGGACCGCCGAGCTCGAGGCCGCGATCCGGGCAGTCGCGCGCGGCGAAACGTACCTGTCGCCCGCGATCTCCGCGCGCGTCTCCCCGGGCGGCCGCGCCCCCGCGCCGGGCACGTCGGATCCCCTCGCGGCCCTCACGCCGCGCCAGAGGGAGGTGCTCCAGCTGATCGCCGAGGGCCATTCCACCAAGCAGATCGCCTCGCTGCTGGGCCTGGGCGTAAAGACGGTCGAGACGCACCGGATGCAATTGATGGAGCGCCTCGACATCCACGAGGTCGCCGGCCTGGTCCGTTACGCGGTGCGCGTCGGACTGATCAGCCCGGAGCGCTGAACCGGGCTGGCGGGACGCTGCGCAACAGCCGAGGCTGCTTCTTCGCTCTCGTCGCCGCGTCGAGCGCCGCTCAAAACGTCTGGCACGCGTTCGGGTCCCCGGACTCGAGCCCCCGCTTGAGCCACTCGACTCGCTGCTGCGAGGAGCCGTGCGTCCAGGATTCGGGCGCGACACGGCCGCGCGTCATCCGCTGCATACGATCGTCGCCGATCGCCGCCGCGGCCCGCAGTCCCTCTTCGGCGTCGCCCTGCTCGAGGAGGCCCTCTTGCGCGCCATGGTGGCCCCACACGCCGGCGAAGCAATCGGCCTGGAGCTCCAGGCGCACCGAGAGCTCGTTCGCCTCCCGTTCCGGGGCCCGCTCGCGGAGCGCCCGCACCTTCCCCTCGATTCCGAGGAGGTTCTGGACGTGATGGCCGACCTCATGCGCGATGACGTAGGCCTGCGCGAAGTCGCCGGCCGCGCCCAGCCGGTCGAGCTCGTCGAAGAAGGAGAGATCCAGGTAGACCGTGCGGTCCAACGGGCAGTAGAAGGGGCCCGTGACGGCCGAGCCGTAGCCGCAGCCCGTTTGGGTCTCGCCGGTGAAGAGCACGAGCCGCGGCTTCTCGTACGTGCGCCCCTGCGCCGCGAAGATTTTCGTCCAGTTGTCCTCGGTGTCGGCGAGGACCACCGACACGAACTTCCGCGCGGGATCCTCGCGGCTGGAAGAGCCGGGCGCTGTGCCGGGAGCGGGCGCCGAGGCCGTGCCGGAGGAGGACGTGGAGTCGCTCAGAATCTGCAGGATCCGGAGCGGGTTGGTGCCCGTGAGCCAGCCGATCGCCAAAGCCAGGATGATCGTGCCGCAGCCGCCGATGGCGAGCCGCCCGCCGGGCATTCCCCTGCGATCCTCGACCTGATCGCTTTCCGGGCGGCCCATCCAACGCATGGGCTCTTATACACCGCGCGCTCAACGCTGTCCGTATACTGACCCGAGTGGTGAGTGCGGCCGCAGACGCCCCGGGCGGAAGGACTTCCGCCGTCATCGTGCACTACCGAACCCCCCGCGAGACCGTTCGGGCGGCCCGTGCGGTCGCGGACGCGGCGCCCGGGGCCGAGGTCCTCGTGGTGGACAACGCCTCGGGCGACGAGGTGGCCGGGCAGCTCCGACGCGAAGTGCCGTCCGCCCGCGTCCTCGTCGAGCCGGAGAACCGCGGCTTTGGGGCGGCCTGCAATCGCGGCGCGCGCGAAAGCCACCGGCCGTACCTGTTCTTCCTCAACTCGGACGCGTTCGTGGGCCGGGGGGCCGTCGCGGCGCTCGAGGCCGCGCTGGACGCCGATGCCGAGGCCGCCGCAGCCGGCCCGCGCCTCTCGCATCCCGACGGCACGCTCCAGGCCTCCATCCAGAGGTTGCCGACGCCGTGGCGGATCTTCTGCGAGAGCTCTGGCCTCGCGTTTCTCTCGGGTGGCCGGAAGCCCTTCTCCGGCCATACCGCGACGAGGGAGGATCACGGTCGGGCGCGACCGGTGGAGGCGCTGATGGGCGCGGCTCTGCTGGTCCGGCGCGAGGCGTTCGAGAAGGCCGGCGGTTTCGACGAGGACTTCTTCCTCTACGCCGAGGAGACCGATCTGATGGCGCGCTGGCTCGCGCAGGGATGGCGCTTGCTCTACGAGCCCCGCGCCCAGGCGATCCACGAGGGGGGCCGCTCCGGCGGCGACCGGCTCTTCGGCCAGCTCCACGCGTCGCTCGAGCGCTACGTTCGGAAGCACCACGGCCCCGCCTCGGCGCGGTTCGTCCGGGCGGTTCTGCGGGCGGGAGCGGCCGCGCGCTACGCCGCCGCGCTCGCGACTCCGGGCG
>JBASRI010000308.1:0-6966 GCA_049273755.1 Thermoanaerobaculia bacterium | reverse complement strand
CGAAAGCCTCCAGGTCGTTGAAAGCTCGTCGCTTGCGTAGGTCCCGGCCAGCTCCGCGAGCTCCCCCGGCGCCGGCCTCCAGATCGAGACGGGCTCGAAGGTCTCCCGTTCGACGTCCCCGTCCTCGTCCGTGGTCGTGACGTCCAACCGCGGCCGGGCGCCTTGGACGCCCGCGGTGAACACGGCCTCGCTCCGCGCTCCCGGAATGCCGTCGACACGGAATCGGCCTGGGGCCACCGGCTCGAGAGTGATCTTCCGCCCGTAGACCTGGCCGCCGAGCTTGTTCGCCCCCAGGCCGAGCTCGACGATCTGCCCGCTTTCGGGGTTGCGGTAGGCGCCGGCCAGGCGCTTCAAGTCCGGGAGCGAGACCCCGAAACGCACGGCCCCGGCCTTTTTCGCTTCTGGCGGGGCCTCGGCCGGCTTCATGAGATCGCCCAGGTAGACCTCGGCGACCTGGTAGGCGAGCCGGCTGGGGTTGGCGGCGCCGCCGTTGTTGCACAGGCAGGCGACCGAGAAGCGCTGCCGCGGAAAGCGCAGGAGCTGCGCGCGGTAGCCGGCCCAGGACCCGCCGTGGCTGACGGTCGGAAGGCCGCGGTACGCCGCGAGGTACAACGCGGAAGCGTACGCGAGCTTCTTGCCGCTGTTCAGGACTCCGGTCTGCTGCATCGCCTCGATCAGCTTCGCGTCGCCTACGACGGGCTCGTAGAAGTTCTGGTCCCAGCGCTGCAGGTCCTCGACCGTCGTGAGGACGGAGCCGTCGCCGGTCTGCTCCCAGTCGGACATGTCGATGCCGAACCCCCCGTCCTCGGCCTTGCTGTAGCCGGTCGCGCGGTTGGGGATGATGCGGGTGTGCAGGTCGTTGAACTGCGTATGGCGCATCCCGAGGGGCCCGAAGATGCGCTCTGCCGCGAAGTCGCGCAGCGACTTGCCGCTGGCGCGCTTCACGACCACCGAAAGCAGGAAGTAGCCGGTGTTGGAATAGAGGTGCTCCTCGCCGGGCGAGAAGTTGGGCGCCTTTTGCGCGGCCATCACTTCGAGAACGTCCGCGTCGCCCGTCAGGTCTTCGACCAGAACGCCCTGCAGTTCGAAAAGCACGATGTAGTCGCGGAGTCCGCCGGTGTGGTGGAGGAGGTGGCGGATCGTGACCTGCTTGCCGTAGTCCGGGATCTCGGGCACCCACCTGCGGATGTCGTCGTCGAGGGAGAGCTTGCCGTCGCGGGCGAGCAACTGGATCGCGAAGGCCGTGAACTGCTTGGACGTCGAGCCGATGTCGAAGACGGTCTGCGGCGTGACCGCGGCCGCAAGCTCCAGATTGGCCATCCCGTAGCCGCGCGTGTAGAGGATCCGGCCGTCGCGGTAGACGCCGAGCGCGCAGCCGGGAGAGTCCGATCGGTCGTAGTCTTTGAAGAGCGCGTCGACCTTCGCCGTCGGGTCGGCAGCGTCCGGCGTTGGCGCGAGGCCGAGAGCGGCCAGAGCGAGAACGATTGCAGGAAACCGTTGCATACCTTGCACCTCCGTCAAGCCTGCCGCTCTTCGAATCGCTCGATCTCTCCGCGCCGCTCCGGGGACAGCGTCGTCTTCTTGCCGGTCCGCCAGTCCCAGCAGACCTGCGTCGTCTTCGCCTCGGCCAGGAGGCGCCCGCCGCCGCCCGTGATCCGGTACGAGAAGTCGAACGAGGAGGTTCCCATCCGCGACACCCGGATCTCGACCTCCAGCACGTCCCCCATGTACGCGGAGGCGCGGTAGTCGATCTCGGCGCGGGCCACGACGAAGTCGATGTCGAGGAAGTCTCTCGAGTCTCGCAGGGCGAGCCAGTACTTCTGCCGCGCCCATTCCATGTAGCGCAGGTACGCCACGTTGTTCAGGTGGCCCATGGCGTCCACGTCGCCGTAGGGCACTTCGACGGTCAGCTTCATCCGTCGGGAACGATAGTGCGATGCCGGTCGATCCACCAGCCCCGGGGGACGAAGAGCCACATCGCGAGGCCCGTCCCCAGCTGCTAGGGGTTCCCTAAGGCCTTCGTCGGTTTTGACCGAGCTCCGGCTCGGTCAGGAACTGCCAGCACCGCTCTTCCATCGCTCGCACTGCGTGACGGGGGAGTCTGAGACGGCGAGCCACCTTTCGCTGGCTGAGCCCAGCCTCGTATCGAAGCCTGAAGAGCGGCCTTAGCGCACTCGGTAGCAGGGCCGCGCGAGCGTGGAGAAGGGCGAGGAGCTCGCGATCGGGGCAGCGAGCGAGAGACATCTCATCGGCTCCGACCCCTGCGCACTGCGCCCACCTTCCGTTTTGACGATATATGTCGATCGCCTTGTATCGCGCAACGTGAAACAGCCATCGCGCCCCCAGCCGAGCTCCCACTCCCGCCCTCCAGACCGCGATCCGCAGCTCCTGTTCGAGATCTGACCAGTCGTCGACCGGAATTCCAGTCTCGTAGCCGACTCGCCTCGCGATGATGCGTAACCACGGAGACTCCAGCCACTGGTACCCAGTAAGAGTGTGCTCCGACGAGCGCTGGCCGACCATGATGCTGCTCCGCTTTCCGTTGCGGTCGAGGCCGAGCTTCAAGAAGCAACCTAGCAGAGCTCGCCTTCACCGTCAACGTTGCATCTTGTCGTGCGGAAAAAATTCTCGTTAGCTCACGCCCAAATCGAACATGCACAGCGACTAGTTTTATGAAGCGCTACTCCGGATGTTGCGCCTTGCACTACGTCCGGTGTGCTTACGGATCGCACAGGCTGCCCGTCCACGCGGCGAAAGGAGAGGTGCACTTTGAAACGGAACATCATCTTCACGACGATTCTCGCCGTTCTGCTCGCCGCAGCACCGATCCGAGGACAGAACGGTCCGGACAACGATGCCGACGTGGCCCCTGGCCTCACGAACAGTGTCTTCGAGAGCGGTCGGGTCGATTCCGTCAACCTGTACAACGGCCAGCTCACGGTGCCGATCCCGCTCGGCCCTTCCTATCCGATCGGACCCAAGCTGCGAATGCAGCTCGTCTTGAGCTACAACTCGCGAGTCGACGACTACGGCCATCCCACGACGCAGAGCCCGGACTACTTCTACAAGCCCCTCGTCGGAAATCCGGCCTTGCCCATCGGTTGGGAGCTTACCGCCGGGGCCATCAAGACCTGCAAACACGGAAACACAACTGCCAACTGCTACTTCTCGCCCGACGGCAGCCAACACATGTTCAACAAGACGCAGGGCAACGGGAAGGTCCCCGGCGACGGCTCGCAGTTCTTCCTGAAAGGAACCGGACCCTACGACATGTGGGACGGCGACGGGAACCACTACGTCTTCGGTTGGTCGGTGACGGGTTTCGACGATAGCCTGACGAGCTACACGCACGATTTTGGGATCGGCCGCAACGGCTACTACCTGTCGTCGGTGACGGATCCTTTTGGGAACTCCTACACTGCCTCTTACTACACGAGCATCTCGACTCCGAACTGGGTGCCGACGAGCAACACCTGCAACTCGGCCTGGCCGATGCAGAACCCGACGCAGACCAACACGTGGATCCTGAAGGACATCACGCTGCCTTCCGGGAGCACGGTCCACGTGAATCAGGGTCCCGTCAACGGCGTCAACGGAATGATCACGTCGGTGAACTTCCCAGAGTTCGTCGACGGCGCCTCTGCGACGAAGACCTGGACGCTCGTCTACAACGCGGCGCCGCTCTCGTACACTCGTTTCTGCGCGAGCCCGAATAACATCACGGTGCCGCTGCAGACCCTCCAGCAGGTCCAGCTTCCTTCCGACCTCGCGGGTTCACCGAAGTACCAGTTTTTGTACGCGAGCAATGGGCTTCTCGACCAGCTCACGCTTCCGACTGCCGGAACGATCTCTTACTGTTGGACGTCTACGCCTTCTTTCACGGGCGCGCCGGAAAGAACGAACCAGGTTGCGGGAACCTCGCCCCGGCGGACTCCGCTGTGATCGAAGTCACCCCCAATAGCCTTTGCGTAGGATTGGACCCGACGCCGCCGCAGGAGCCCGAAATCCCGGGGGGGTGCTCGGCTACCAACGAAACGCAGTGGCTCGATTCCGTCCTGGGCGTCGTACGCCGGACGGAAACCGTCGGCGGCGCGAGCTTCGTGACCGATTACACGCAGTACGCATTCCCGCGGGGCGAAGCCGGCTCCCTGCTTTCCAAGCTGGAGCCGCAAACGCTGACCGTGGTCCTGTACCCGGCAACCGACAAGACTGGCACGGGCGACCAGCGCCGGGCGAAAGCCGTCCTCTTCAAGTGCAGCCCCCAGATCGTCGCCGCGCCGCCCGGCACGACACGGTCGAGCGTCCCTGGAGACCGGGTCGGCGCCGCTCTCGAGGAGCGCCATTTCGAGACCGACCCCAACCAAACCTCCGGGCTGTCGGACGCGACGGCTCCCATGTGCACCGGAAACGTGGGAACGGACAAGCCCTTCTGCGGAAGCAAGGCAATGCGAGTCGTGCAGATGGACTACGACTACGACGACACCACACATCAAGAGGGCAATCGACGCCTGGATCACTCGAAGACGATCTACGGGGCGAGCACGTGTGGCGCGTGCCCGTACCACCAAGTGGACTTCTCGCCGACGGGGACCACTGACTGGGAGAACAACGGCCGCCACTACACGACCGAGACCCACACGGGAACGCTCGGTAGTGACGCCCGCACGATCACGACGGTCTGGGCGCCGGTCAACTGGACCTCAGGCCCGCCGACCAATGGCGTCGTCCTGCCGAACATCCTCAACCAGCGCACGACGACCCAGGGCTCCGTGCGCGACGAATACTTCCAGTTCGACACGACCTCGACGCCCCCCACGGACTTTCTCAAGGGGACCTTCGTCTACGATTCGGTGAAGGGCATTGCTTTCATCAACTGCCGCTACGACGACGGGAATGGGAGCGTTGACAAGGAGTTTTCGAGGACGCTTAACACGGTGCCTGTCCCTGCCCGAACGTATTGCTCGGACAGATACTCGATTTTCCCGACCGTCGGCACCGACGGCGACATGTTCGGAAAAGCCTACACATGGCAGCACGGCGAGCTGCTGAACGCGCGCTGGATCAACGGCGCTGTCGGCACATCAACGTTCAAGCTCCAGGACTTCGTCCGGGACGCCACGACCGGCTGGGTCACCTCTTCGGCCGACACCTCCGGGCGGACGACGTCCTACACGTACGATAGTCTCGGCCGCGTCAACCAGGTAACTCCCCCGGCGGCCGCTGAGCTCAAGACTTGGACCTGCTTCGAGAGCCCGACCGCGACCACCGTCTACCGGGCTTCGGCCAAGCAGACTTGCCCAGCCCCTGCCTCCAACGCGAACGCCGTCACCTGGCAGCACGTCGACTACGACGGTCTTGGAAGGTTCATCCGCGCGCAGCGAAAGGTCTCGGGCGTGGGTACAACGAACCTCGCCAAGCGCTACAACCTCTTCGACGGCCGCGGCAACCCGATCTTCTCCTCCGAGTGGGTCGCCTGCACCTCGTCCCCCTGCCAGACCAACGACGAGGCCGTGACGACCGACATCAACACGACCTGTTTCTTCAGCGGAGCAAACCAGACGGGTCGCAAGAGGTCATCCACCGCTCCCGGGACCTGGAGAGCGTGCTGGGATCCCTTCGGGCGCCCTCAGCAGATCGTGGGAGCCAAGCACTCGAGCCTCGTGACGGTAGACCGAACGGACGGGACCGGCAACATCTACAGCGACACGAAGGAGGCGGCAACGACTTGGTGCGTCAACGCGACCTTCTCCAGTTTCACGACCGGCGCGTGCAACGCCGGGGCCATCACGCCCAATCCGATCACCACCACCCAGAAGGACGCCTTCGGCCGCATCACACAGGCCACCCCACCCAACACCTCGATCGAGAACCTCGCCAAGTACGCCTACGACGTCAATGGCAAGCTGACCTGCGTCAAGCAAGGCGGCACGGCGGACATGTCGAACTGCACGAGCAATCCCAGCGGCCAGTACCGCAAGTTCGACTACGACATGAACGGCTTCCTGCGCTCGGAGATCACACCCGAACGCGGGAGCGTCACGTACGACACCATCGGGAGCCTTGGCAACGTCCGCGCGGAGACTCAGCCCGGAAGTATCTCGATCAGCCGCACTTTCGACTTCGCCGGCCGCCTGTCGGAGGAAGACATTCCTTCGGGCACGAAGTACGTCGTCCACTGTTATGACGGGGCCGCGACCTGCGCGGATGGCAGCTCGGGGTTCGCCGGCGGCTCCTATCCGGGCGGAAAGCTGACGCGCCGGTACGGCTACAACTGGATCCCGTTGATCGGCCCCGTGGTCGACGAGAAGTTCACCTACAGCGACGGCGGAGGCCGCCTCTCGCAGCTCGACACGATCGTCGGCAACGGCGACCTGAACTCGACGACAACCCAGTCGTGGACCTACAGCAACTTGGGCAGGGTGGCGACGCACAACAACCCGCGCGTCTCGGGCACGTTCCCCGTGGCCTACAGCTACACGAACGGTCTCCCGACCACGGTATCGGGCAACGGCACCAACGTGGCGACATCCATCACGTACAACCCGGCGGCGGGACTAGCCTCCTGGACCTCTGGTAGCAGCCCCACCGTCACCACCACGATCACGCAGGACACGAGTCTTCTGCCCCGGCCGAGCCAGATCAAGGCGGTCAAGAGCGGCGGAACGACCCTGTTTGACACGGGCACCTACTCTTACGACTCCGCGGGTAACGTGCTCTCTCAGTCCGACGGCAGCTACGGCGGCTCCTGGACCTACGACGCGGGCTCGAGGCTTCTCTCCGCTACCCAGGGCACGACCCGCAACTTCGCCTACGATGCCTACGGCAACGTGACCCAAAACGGATCTTCGACGTTCACGATGGACGCGGGGCTCTCCAATCACATCATCGCCGGCGGCTCGACCAGCACGGTCTCCTACGACGCCCGGGGCAACCTCACCAACTGGAACGGGGACACCATGTCCTATG
>JBASRI010000294.1:0-7560 GCA_049273755.1 Thermoanaerobaculia bacterium | reverse complement strand
GGAAATCGCCCACCGTGACCTTCGTGGGCGATTCGAAGAAGCCGACCTACGGCAAGGCCGATGCGATCAAGCTCGACGACGCGCGCAAGCTCGCCACGCTCAGCGGAAGCGCCTCGCTGTGGCAGGAGAACTCCTCGCTCTTCGCCGACGAGATCCAACTGTCCGACGCCGAGAAGACCGTCACGGCCGCCGGGTCGGTCCGGGCCGTGATGACTCCGGCGCGCGACAAGAGCGCGAAGCCCGAGGAGAGGGAGGCTTCCGTGATCACCGCCAAGCGCCTGCTCTACCGCGACTCGGACCGCAGCGCGCGCTTCGAAGGCGGGGTCTCGATGATACGGGGGGGCTGGCGATCCTCGGGCGGGGAGTCCACGGCGTGGCTCAACAAGGAGGGCGCCGTGGAGTCCGTGGAGATTTCGGGCGACGTGCGAATGTCGGACCGGACCACGGGCCGATCGGGGGAGGCCGAGAAGGCGCTCGACTATCCGAAGCAGGGCAAGACGATCCTCTGGGGCTCGCCGGCGCGCGTGACGGACGCGGGTGGTAATCGAGTGGCCGGGGCCATCTTGACGATCGTCGACCGCGGGGGTAGCGTCGAGATCACGGCGCCGGAAGGCGGCAAGACGGAAACGATTCACCGGACACAAAAGGATTGAGCGACATCGACTCGAGATCCGGAGACCGCCCGGTCCTCGTAGCCGAAGGTCTCGTCAAGACCTACGGGGGACGGGCCGTCGTGCGCGACGTCTCGCTCGACGTGGCCGCGGGCGAGATCGTCGGGCTGCTCGGCCCCAACGGTGCCGGCAAGACGACGACCTTCTCGATCGTCGTGGGTCTCGTCGCGCCGGACGCGGGCGTCGTGCGGCTGGGGGAGCGCGACCTGACGGAGCTTTCGATGTACCGCCGGGCCCGCGCCGGGATTTCCTACCTGCCTCAGGAGCCGTCGGTCTTCCGAAAGATGACCGTGGAGGACAATCTCCTCGCGATCCTCGAGACGCTCGATCTTTCGCCCGGCCAGCGCGGGGAGCGCTGCGAGGCGCTCCTCGCCGAGTTCGGGCTGACGGCGCTCTCGAGGCATCGGGCCTACACGCTGTCGGGGGGCGAGCGCCGCCGCGTCGAGATCGCTCGCAGTCTCGTGCTCTCGCCGTATTTCCTGCTTCTGGATGAGCCGTTCGCCGGAATCGATCCGATCGCGGTGCTCGACATCCAGCAAATCGTGCGGCGCCTGGCCTCTTCCGGCATCGGCGTGCTCATCACGGACCACAACGTCCGGGAGACTTTGTCGATCGTGGACCGGGCTTATATAATCCACGGGGGAGAGATCCTTCGCTCGGGCACGCCTCTTGCTCTGTCGAGCGACGCCGCCGTCCGGAAGATCTATCTCGGAGAGAGTTTTCGGCTTCACTGAGAGGTCCGGACGTCCCAATGGCCCTGGAACAAAAGCTCAACCTCAGACTCTCTCAGCGGCTGGTCATGACCCCGTCGCTGCAGCAGGCGATCAAGCTGCTGCAGATGTCGCGGTTGGAGTTGCAGGAGGTCCTGACCCAGGAGGTCGTCGAGAACCCCGTCCTCGAGGAGCAGGAGGAGACGGCCGAGACGCCGGAGGCGACCCGAGACGCTGAGGAGACGCCGGCGCCGGCCGACGCGGCCGCTCCGGCCGAGAAGGAGAAAGACTCCTTCGAGGAGATCGACTTCAGCGCCTATTTCGAGGATTACCTGGACTCGGCCTACAACCCGCGCCAGTACCAGGAGGAGCCCGAGGAGTTCTCGCTCGAGAACATCCTGACGCGGCCCGAGGGCCTGCCCGAGCACCTCTCGTGGCAACTCTCGATGTCGGAGGCAAACCCGGCCGTGCGCGAGATCGCGGCGTACCTGATCGGCAACGTCGACGAGGACGGATACCTGCGCGTCTCCCGCGAGGAGATCCGCGACGCGGGCTTCGAGGACGACGTGAACGTGGAGGCTGCGATCGCTCTCGTCCGTTCCTTCGACCCCGCCGGCGTCGCCGCCTTCGATCTGCCCGAGTGTCTTCTGCTTCAGTTGAAGGCGCTCGGGATCGAAAACCCGCTGATCGAGACGATCATCCGCGAACACTGGGCGGCGTTCCTGAACAAACAGTTTGCCCCGCTCGCCAAGACGCTCGGAGTCGGGATGTCCGAGATCCAGGCGGCCTTCGAGATCATCAAGAACCTGGAGCCCAAGCCAGGCCGCAAGTACTCGAGCGAGCGCACGATCTACGTCGAGCCCGACGTCTTCGTGCGCAAGATCGGCGACGACTACGTCATCCAGCTCTCGGAGGACGGGCTGCCGAAGCTGCGCATCTCGGCGGCGTACCGCAAGCTCCTGCGCGGCGGCAACGGCGCCATCGGGTCCGAGGCCGCCAACTACCTCAAGGAGAAGATGCGGTCCGCCGTCTGGCTCATCAAGAGCCTGGACCAGAGGCAGCGCACGATCTACAAGGTCGCCGACTCGATCGTGCGCCATCAGCGGGCCTTCCTCGACAACGGCATCGAGCACTTGCGGCCCCTCGTCCTGCGCGACGTCGCCAACGACATCGGGATGCATGAGTCGACCGTCTCGCGGGTCGTGTCCAACAAGTACATCCACACGCCGCGCGGCCTCTTCCCGATGAAGTACTTCTTCCACAGCGGAATCGACTCGTCTTCCGGCGACGACGTGTCGTCGCTCTCCATCAAGAACAAGATCGCCCGGATCGTGCAGGACGAGGACGCGCGCCGGCCGCACTCGGACGCGCGCATCATGCAAAAGCTCCGGGCCGAAGGGATCCAGATCGCCCGCCGTACGGTCGCCAAGTACCGCGAGGAGCTGCGGATCCCGTCTTCCTCTCAGCGCAAGCAGAGCTTTTAGGAGGGCACATGGCCGTCGAATGCACCGGTCGCAACGTCGAGGTGACCCCGTCCTTGAAGGAACTGGTGGAGGAGCGCACGCAACGCCTGGAGAGGCACCTGGGAGGGCCGGCGAAGGTTCGCGTGGTTCTGTCGCACGAGAAGCACCGGTTCGGGGCCGAGATCCTCGCGATCCACCGGAGGCGACGCTGGAAGGCGCAGGAGGAGACCGCGGACCCGCGGGCCGCGGTGGCGGCCGCCTTCGAGAAGATCGACGCCCAGGCCAAGCGGGACAGCGAGAAGCGGCGCGACCGAAAGCATCGCGGGTGGGCGCGCTTTCTTCCCAAGGGCTGGCGCAACCAACCGCTGGCCGCGGCGGAGGCCCCCGCTCGGGCTTCCGCCCGCGTCGTGCGCGCGCGGCCGCCGGCGGTCAAGCCGATGGGAGTGGACGAAGCGGCCCTCGCCATGGAATCCTCGGGCCAGGAAGTGCTCGTATTTCGCGATGCGTCCAACGACCATATCTCCGTCCTGTATCGCCGCCGGGACGGGGATCTGGGCTTGATCGTGCCCGAATGCTGATCGGAGGCGAAGCCCGCGACGGGTCGGCGGCGGGCGAGGGGGCCATGGCTCCTCGCCTCGTCTTCTGGCGCCTTCCGGGGTCGACGCGCGAGGAGGTTCTCGACGCCCTGGCCCGCGGCGTGGCGGCGGCGGGGGTGCCCGTCGATCCGGCGGAGCTGTCGGCCAGGCTTCTCGAGCGAGAACGCCAGAAGTGCACCGCGCACGGCGCCGGGATCGCCATTCCCCACTGCCGTCTGGAACGGCTCGAGGACGTCGTCGTCGCGGCCGCCACCACGGAGAAGCCCGTGGACTTCGGGGCCGCCGACGGGACGCCGATCCAGGTGATCTTCCTGGTGGCCGGGCCCAGCCGCGCCCCGGCCCTGATCCTGCAAGCCCTGGCGCGGGTCTCGCGCCTCCTTCGCACTCCCGGCTTAGTCGAGCGCCTCAGGCGCGCGGGCTCGGCCGAGGAGCTTGCCGAGATCCTTCGCGAGGCGGAGACGGGTCACGCGGGGGTCGCATGACCGGCCAGACTCCGGCGCCCCGAACGGCGTCCCTGACCGCCGAGATCCTCCGCTCTCCGGAGCTCGAGGAGCTCGAGCTTCGCGTCGTGGCGGGGGAGGCGGGCTTCGCCCGCGCGATCTCCTGGGGGCGCATCCAGCGCCCCGGCCTCGCCCTGGCAGGCTTCCTTCCGTACATCAAGCCGGGCCGGATTCAGATCCTGGGCGAAAGCGAGCTCAACTATCTCGACACGATGCCCGAGGAGGTGCGCCGCGAGCGCATCGGCTCGATCTGCGCCTTGCCCGTGGCGGCGTTCGTGATCACCAAGGGCCAGCGACCGCCCGACGACATCGTGCGGGAATGCCGCCTCCGGAAGATCCCGCTGCTCGTCTCGGACCGCACGACCTCGGTCGTGATCCAGTCGATCACGCGCGTCCTGGAGGACTCGCTCGCGCCGTCGACGACGTTGCACGGGGTCCTCGTGGACGTCTACGGCATGGGACTCCTGCTGCTGGGCGAGTCGGGCATCGGCAAGAGCGAGTGTGCGCTCGACCTGGTCCACCGCGGCCACCGGCTCGTGGCCGACGACGCCGTCGAGATCCGGCGCTATCCGAACGGCGCTCTCGTGGGGCGGGCCGCCGAGATGATCCGGTACCACATGGAGCTGCGGGGCATCGGGATCATCAACATCAAGCACCTGTTCGGGGTCTCGGCGGTTCGCGCGTCGAAGTCCGTCGAGCTGGTGATCGAGCTCCAGCGCTGGGATCCCGCCAAGAAGTACGACCGGCTCGGTTTGGACGGGGAAACTTACACGATCCTGGAGCGGGAGCGGCCGCTGCTGCGGCTTCCGGTCGCATCGGGCCGGAACCTGGCCCTGCTGATCGAGATCGCGGCCCGCAACGAGCTGCTGAAGACCCAGGGCTACGACGCCGCCAAGGAGTTCGCCCGCCGGGTCGACGAGGAGATCGCCAAGAACGCCGCCGCGGAAGGCGGGCGGCGGGCGTGAGCGGCGAGCCGGCGCCGCGTCCGGCGCCGCCGGTTCCGGAAAGCCTCGTCGTCGTGACGGGTCTCTCGGGGTCGGGAAAGAGCTACGTGAACAAGTGCCTCGAGGACATGGGCTACTTCTGCGTCGACAACCTGCCGCTGGAATTGCTCGAGCCGCTGATCGACCAGGTTTCGGGCAAGGCGCGGGTAGGCATCATCCTCGACGTGCGCAATCCGGATTTCGCGTCTCGATTTCCGGGTATCCTCGCGCGCCTGCGGCAGCGCGTCCCCGGCACGCGTCTGGTGTTCCTGGACGCCTCCGAGGAGTCCCTGATCCGACGCTTCTCGGAAACGCGCCGGCCGCACCCGCTGGCGGGGCGAGTCTCGCTTCTGGAGGCACTGCGGCGCGAGCGGGAGCTGCTGGGCGAGGTGCGCGCGGTCGCGGACGTCGTCATCGACACCTCCGCGATGACCGTGCACGAGCTGCGCTCCCTGATGAAGAAGACGTTCGTGGGAGATCCGGAGAGCGCGGGCATGGTGATCTCGGCGACGTCTTTCGGCTACAAGTTCGGCACGCCGCACGACGTGGACCTGCTCTTTGACGTGCGGTTTCTGGCCAACCCGCACTTCGTCCCCGAGCTCAAGGGCAAGACCGGCATGGACCCGGCGGTCGCCGCGTACATCGAGAAGGACCCGGAGACCCGCGCGTTCCTCGACCGGCTGGTGCAGTTCCTGGACTACCTGATCCCGCGCTTCGAGGCCGAGAGCAAGAGCTACCTGTCGATCGGCATTGGCTGTACGGGCGGCAAGCACCGCTCCGTCTACATCGCCGAGCAGCTGGCGGGGATCCTGAAGGAACGGGGCTACCCGGTCCGCGTGTCCCACCGAGACGCGACACGCGAATGAGATAATGGGCCCCTCCGATGATTGGAATTCTGCTGGTGACCCACGGCAGGCTCGCCGAAGAGCTGCGCGCGGCCGCGCTGACCATCCAGCCGGGACTGGAGCGCGTCGTTGCCGTGGCCCTGGAGTGGAGCGAAACGGGTGAGGACGCCCGGGAGAAGATCCGCCGCGGGCTCGAGCAGGCCGACGAGGGCGATGGAGCCGTCATTCTCACCGACATGTTCGGGGGAACTCCCACCAACCTCACGCTGCCCTTCCTTCGCAAGGACCGCGTGGAGATCGTGACCGGGGTCAACCTGCCCATGGTCTTGAAGTGCGCGTCGCTCCAGAAGAGCGGGCGTCCGGTCACGGAGGTGGCCCACGTCGCCAAGGACCGGGGCCAGCGCTCGATCTACGTCGCTTCCGACCTGCTCGCCGAAGAGGTCGCTCCCGAGGTCGTCTCGGAGAACCAGGACTCGTGATTCAGCGCGAGCTCGCCATCCGCAACCGTCTCGGCCTTCACGCGCGCGCGGCGGCCAAGTTCGTCCAGACGGCCAGCCGGTTCAAGTCGGAGGTCAAGATCCGCAAGAACGGCGAGGAGGTCGACGGCAAGAGCATCCTCGGCATTCTGCTGCTCGCGGCCTCGCAGGGGTGCCTGATCACGCTGGCCGTCTCCGGGGAGGACGAGAAGGCCGCCTTCGCGGCCGTCGAGGATCTGATCGCCCGCAGCTTCGACGAGGAAGAGTAGAAGCCGGGCGAGGCTTCCCGCCATGCTTCAGGGCCTCTCGGTCTCGCCGGGCGTCGCCGTCGGGCGCGCCGTGATCGTCCGCTTCGGCGGGCTGCCGGCGTTCCGCCGCGCGGTGCCGCCGGAGCAGCTCGAGAAAGAGGAGCGGCGGTTGCGGCGGGCGGCGGGGAAGGCCGCCGAAGAGTTCACCCGGCACTCCCGGGAAGCCAAGGGGGACATCGGCTCGGAGCTCGCCGCGATTCTCGAGGCGCACGGACTGATCGCTGAGGACGAGACCTTCCTGGGAGCGATCGCCGCGCGGATCCGCCGCGACCGCGTCAACGCCGAATGGGCGCTGGCGGAGGTGACCCGGGAGCTCGGGGAACGCCTGGCGGCGGCGGACTCCGCGGCCATGCGCGAGCGCGAGGCCGACCTCAACGACGTGGCCCGAGAGATCGGCGCGCAGTTGTCCGGAGGCGAGGGGCCGGTGGCCGTCGAGCTGCCGCGGGGATCGATCCTGGTCGCTGACGAGCTTTCGCCGGTTGCCGCTGCGAGGCTGGACCCCCGGCGCGTTCTCGGGCTGGCGCTCGAGCGCGGGGGGCCAACCTCCCACGCCTCCATCATCGCGCGCTCCTTCGGGCTGCCGGCGGTCGTCGGCATTCCGGGGCTGTGCGACCGCGTGTCGCCCGAGCGGCCGATCGTGGTCGACGGGGACCGGGGCGTCGTCGAGCCGGAGCCCTCCAAGGAGCGGCTGCGCCAGAGCCTCCAGCGGGTGCGCGAGGATCGCGAGCGCAGCCGTCACCTGCGCGGGCGCACCTCCCGCGCCGCTTCGACCGCGGACGGGCTGCGCATCGCGGTGCGCGCCAATCTGGAGCTGCCCGAGGAGATTCCGGCGCTCGAGCGCTTCCGGGCCGAGGGGATCGGGCTGTTCCGGTCCGAGTTTCTCTACCTCCGCGCGCTGCCGCGCTCGCCCGGCGTCGAAGAGCAACGGGAGGCCTACGAGACGCTCCTGGACGCCGCGGCGCCGCACCCGGTCGTGGTTCGCACGTACGATCTCGGAGGGGAAAAGGG
>JBASRI010000288.1:0-2816 GCA_049273755.1 Thermoanaerobaculia bacterium | reverse complement strand
CGCCCGGCCAACGCACGTGCCTGTCCGCGCGGCCGGCGAGCGCCGGCTCGTTCTGGGTGTTCGCCTGCCCGCCTCCTTGACGCGATAAGATCCGCTCCGTTTTCACTGGCTTGGCCGGAGGAAGGGGAGAGCTCGCATGATTCGGATCCGCTGCGCCCACGTCCTGACTCTGCTCGGCGTCCTGGCGTCCGCGCCGCCGTTGCTGGCCCAGAAGCCGGCCCCCACTCCCAAGCCTTCCCTCCCGTCCGAGATGCCCGCGAAGTTCACGCGCGTCACGTCCGCCTTCGAGTACGAGAAGCGCGACGTGATGATCGCGATGCGCGACGCCGTGAAGCTCCACACAGTCATCCTCGTCCCCAAGGGCGCCAAAGGCGCGCCGATCCTCCTGACCCGCACTCCCTACGACGCCAACGCGCTGACGAGCCACTCCGAGAGCTCGCATCTGCCCCCGATGCTCTACGGCTACGACAACCCCACCGACGTCATCGTCGAGGGCGGCTACATCCGCGTCGTGCAGGACGTGCGCGGCAAGTACGGCTCGGAGGGCGACTACGTCATGAACCGCCCGCTGCGCGGGCCGCTGAACCCGACCGCGGTCGACCATGCCACCGACACCTACGACACGATCGACTGGCTCGTGAAGAACGTCCCGGAGTCCAACGGCAAGGTCGGCATCCTCGGCATCTCCTACGACGGCTTCACGCCGCTGATGGCGCTCTTCAACCCGCACCCGGCCCTGAAGGTCTCCGTCCCCATGAATCCCATGGTCGACGGCTGGATGGGCGACGACTGGTTCCACAACGGCGCTTTCCGTCAGATCGGGATCTCGTACATCTACAACCAGGAGGCTCACCGCAAGAACGAGGAGAAGTGGTGGACCAGCCACTTCGACGACTACGACACGTTCATGTCGGCCGGGTCGGCCGGTGAGCTCGGCCGCCGCCACGGCATGGAGCAGCTCGGGTTCTGGAAGAAGCTCATGGAGCATCCCAGCTACGACGCTTACTGGCGCGACCAGGCGGTGGACAAGCTGCTCGCGGCCCAGCCGTTGAAGGTGCCCGTGATGCTGGTCCACGGCCTGTGGGACCAGGAAGACATCTACGGCGCCCCCGCCGTCTACAAGGCGATCGAGCCCAAGGACACCGGCAACGACAAGGTCTTCCTCGTCATGGGCCCATGGCACCACGGCCAGCAGATCTGGGACGGCAGCTCGCTGGGCGCGATCAAGTTCGACAGCGACACGGCCAAGACCTTCCGCCGCGAAGTCCTCGCCCCGTTCCTCGCCCAGTACCTGAAAGACGGCGCGCCCAAGGCCGACGTCGCGCCCGTCACGGCGTTCGAGACCGGGACCAACACGTGGCGCCGCTTGAACGCGTGGCCCGCCGGCTGCGTCAGCGGCTGCACGACCAAACCGACCCCGCTTTATCTCGGAGCCGGCGGCAAGGTCGGCTTCACCGCGCCCAAGCAGGGCGACGCCGCGTATCAGGAATACGTCTCCGACCCCCCCCGCCCCATCCCGTTCGACGGTCGCCCTGCCATCCCGTCGAGCTACGACAAGAGCGAAAGCTGGAAGCAGTGGCTCGTCTCCGACCAGCGCGACGCCTCCGGCCGCACCGATGTCGCGGTCTTCGTTTCCGACGTCCTGACCAAACCCGTCAAGATCAGCGGCGAGCCCATCGCCAACCTCGTCGCCTCGACCTCCGGGACCGACTCGGATTGGGTCGTCAAGTTGATCGACGTCTATCCCGACGAGGTCGCGAGCCAGCCGGAGCTCGGCGGCTACCAGCTCATGGTCTCCGCCGACGTCTTCCGCGGCCGCTACCGCGAGAGCCTCGAGACCCCCAAGCCCCTCGCCGCGAACCAGCCGCTCGCCTACAAGTTCGCCCTACCCAACGCCAACCACGTCTTCCTTCCCGGCCACCGAATCATGGTCCAGGTCCAGTCGAGCTGGTTCCCCCTCTACGACCGCAACCCCCAGACCTTCGTCCCCAACATCATGTGGGCCAAGCCCGAGGACTACAAGAAGGCCACCCAGCGCATCTACCAGACGAGCTTCATCGAGCTGCCGCTCGTCTCGGCGCCGTAGGCCTCTTTGTCATCCCGAGGGCCGTAGGCCCGAGGGATCCCTTTGTTAGCGGTACCGTGACTCGAAAGGGATTAACGCCGAGCAAAGCTCGGCGTTGCCTACCGCCGGGGGCTTGCCTTTGGTGGTCGGCTGTCTCGCTGCGCTCGGGATGCGTTCTGTGTCATCCCGAGGAGCATAGCGACGAGGGATCCCTTTAGATCCCTTGCTGCGCTCGGGGTGACACGGGCCTCGCGACAATGAATCAGTAGCAGTCGTCGGAGCCATCTCTTTGCCCTCGCCCTCTCCCCCTCAGTGGGGGAGAGGGGCTCTTTTGGAGCCCGGATCGCGGCTTCTGAAGGTGGTCTATACTGGTATATGCCATGAAGACGGCGAAACTCTTCCGAAATGGGAGGAGCCAGGCCGTGCGCCTGCCGAAAGAATTCCGCTTTGCCGGGGACGAGGTGACGGTTCGCCGCTCCGGAAAGCGCGTGATTCTCGAGCCCAAGCCTCGCCGCCGGTGGCCTCCCGGCTATTGGACGAGCTGGCGCTCGGTTCCGGCGGATTTCCGCGCCCCCGCGCCGCTCCCGGGCGGCGTCCCGCCGGTCGACTTCGACTCCTGATGCAGTACCTGCTCGACACCAACACTTGCGTGTACGCCATCAAGCGCGAGGCTCGCATGGTCGAGCGTCTGCAAAGCCACAGCCCCGACGACTTCGGGATCAGCGCGGTGACCCTGGCCGAGCTCTGGTTC
>JBASRI010000283.1:0-2839 GCA_049273755.1 Thermoanaerobaculia bacterium | reverse complement strand
CGCCGGGACGTGCTCGCCTGAGCATCGCGAAGCCGTCCACCGCGATCGACCCTCGGCGGTAGGCAACGCCGGCCGAAGGCCGGCGGTAATCCGTCCACCGCGATCGACCCTCGGCGGTAGGCAACGCCGGCCGAAGGCCGGCGGTAATCCGTCCACCGCGATCGACCCTCGGCCGTAGGCAACGCCGGCCGACCCGACCACCGAAGGCAGACCCTCTGCAGTAGGGAACGCCGTGCAACGAAGTGCACGGCGTCCACGCCGGCGGTAATCCGGCTGGTATAGACTGCCGTACCCTCGGCGAAGCCTTTGGAGCCTCGGCAAACGGCGTCCCGGCGGGGCTTGAACCGGGCGCCAAACGGAGTAGGCTACCCGCCCCTGGGACCGATGCCAGAGAGAAAGACCGATCCACCGGCCGGCAAGACGGGCCCCCTCGACGAACCGCGGGGGCATCGGAAGCTCAAGCCGGAACAGTACGAGCTGAAAATCCGGTGGGAAAAAGCCCGCCAGGTGCTCGACGTGTCGCCCACGGGCGTTCGTTTCGACTTCGACGCGCCTCTCAAGGTCGGGACCAGATACCCCATCAGCCTGACGGCGCCGGGCGTCGCCTTCTCGACGACCCTCGAGGTCTTGCGCTGCCAGCTCACCGTCGAGCCCCCGGGCGGCCGGTTCTTCCGCGTGACCGGCCGGTTCTTCCCCTACGTCGAGTAGACGAACCGGTACCCCGCATGCCAGGCGGAGAGCCTGGCCTCCCGGTCGCACCTCAAGCCGTGTTTGGAGAACGCCTTCTCCAGGTCGCCGGACTCGAGCCGATGGATCGCGGGCGTGCGCGGCCCCGAGACTTTTTTCAGGGCCGTGACGACCCAAAGGTTCCCGCCCGGCTCGAGGCGCTTGACGGCCGCCTCGAAGAGCGCCCGTGAGCCCACGCGGCTCTCCTGCCAGATCAGGATGAAGTCGGCGGTTTCCTTGACGGAGCGAATCGCCCGCGCCTCGATCGAGCGGACCTCCTGGCCCTCCGAGCCGGAGGCGAGGACGATCGCCTCGAGTTCCCGGGGCGCCTCGACCAAGAGAACGCGCCGCGCCCGGGACAGCTCCAGGCGTCCCGCGATCTCGGCCTGGCCGCGGAAGGGAATCATCCCGCGGATTCTACGTGGGGGATACTTTCCCGCGACGCATGGGCGAGATCCTGTTTGGGACGGCGAGCTTCGCGTACGAAGGCTGGAAAGGGATCGTCTACCACGAGCGCTACCGCGCTGCCGAGTTCAAGGTCGAGTGCCTGCGCGAGTACGCTCGATACGAGCCGTTTCGCACCGTGGAGTTCGACTTCCCGTTCTACCGGCCCCCGAGCGACGCGCAGCTGGCACGCTACGCATCGGCCATGCCGCGCGGGTTCCCGGTCGTCTCGAAAGTCTGGGAGGAGCTGACGATGCCGCGGTTCCCGGAGCTTCCGCGCCATGCCGAGCGGGCGGGCCGGGAGAACCCGAAGTACCTCGACGCGCGCGCCTTCCTCGAGGAGGTCCTGCCGGCGTACGAGCGCGCGTTCGCCGGCCACGCAGGGCCGTTCGTGCTGGAGTTCCCGACCGACCGGCAGCCCTCGGCCGCGCGCCGGCGCCGCTTCGTCGAGGGGCTCGACCGGTTCCTGGGAGAGGTCGGTGCTCCGGCGCGGCGCTTCGCCGTCGAGATCCGGACGCCGGAGTATTTCGCCCCGGACTATTTCGACGTCCTGCGCCGGCGCGGCGCCGCCCACGTCTTCAATTGGTGGACGCGCGTTCCGCCGCTGCTGGAGCAGTGGGAAGCGGCGCAGCCGCTGCCATCCGGCTTCGCGGTGGTCCGGATCCTCGTGCCGCCCGGCGTGCCCTACGAGCGGGCTGTCGAGCGCTTTAGGCCGTACGACCGGGTCCTGGCGCCCCGCGAGGACATGCGCGCCGACCTCGTCCGCCTGATCCGGCATATCGCCGCGCAGGGCGCCGACGGGTTCATCCTGGTCAACAACCGCGCCGAGGGGTGCGCGCCGCTGACGATTCGGGCGCTGGCGGCGCAGCTCGGGATCCCTGTCCGAGAAGACATTCCGCGGTCGCTCTTCGATTGACGAGGGCGGGGTCGGGTTGTGGCCGCCCTACTTCCGCGCCTTCGCGAAGATGTACACGAGGTAAGCGACCACGCCGATGCCGGCCACCAGGATCAGGAGGCTCGAGGTCGGGGACAGCTGCTTGAGCATCGTGTAGGTCAGATAGAAGATCGCTCCGAAGATGGGGATCGAGACGACTCCCGCGATCGCCACGAAATTGCGCGCGGGCTTGCGGGTTTCCAGGGGCACGACCTTCATCATCTCGAGCTTCCGGGTCACGTCCGGCGGCAGCCCCGGCCGCTCCACCCACTTCAGCGCCTCCGGCTCCTGGAATCCCTGCTTGAGCTCGGCGGGAAACGCCTCACCGCAGTAGACGCAATGGTCCATGCGCCACGCGGCCAGAGGCCGGTGGCAGCGCGGGCAACGCGGGCCGGCGGGGGAGGAGCTCAAGGTCTTCTTGTTGGTGTGCGGATACGAAATGATTATACGGTGTCCCTCACCGATCGCCGGACGGAGGTTTCGTGAAGAACACCCGGAAGACTTTCGACGCTCAGGGCTGCGGCGCGGCGCTGGTCACGCCGTTCGACGACCGGGGGCGGATCGCGTTCGGGGCGCTCGAGGGTCTCGTGGAGTGGCAGATCTCAGAGGGCGCGGACTTCCTTGTGACCTGCGGCACCACCGGGGAATCCTCGACGCTCTCGCGCGACGAACGCAAGGCCGTCACGGCCGCCGTCGTCCATGCCGCCGGCGGACGCGTGCCGGTCGTCGCCGGCG
>JBASRI010000280.1:0-5731 GCA_049273755.1 Thermoanaerobaculia bacterium | reverse complement strand
TCCAAGACCCGCGATCGCCGCGCGCACGAGCTCTGCGCATTGCGCCTCGGCGGCGAGCTCCGCGCGCAACACAACCGCCTTGCGGCCGAGCTTGCGGATCGCGGCTGCCGTCTCCTCCGCGGGGCCCGCCGAGGAGCGGTGGTGGACCGCCACGTCGGCGCCGGCCTCGGCCAGCGCGAGCGCGATGGCCTTGCCCACGCGCACTCCGGCTCCCGTGACGAGCGCGGCTTTGCCGGCGAGCGGCCCGACGGTCATCCTGCGGCGTGTCCCCGGGTGGCCGCGCGGGCCCACCCCTTCGGATCGGCCATCAGCTTCCCGTTGTCCAGAAACGCGTGCCATTCCTCGCGGAGCGCCCAGAAGTGCGTGCCCACGGCGACCAGCGACGCCGTCAGGTGCGTCCAGCTCGGGAGAGCGCGCGTGTGGACGGCGCCGCCCAGAACGAACACGGCGATCGCGGAGAGCAACGCGAACGTGGCCGCGGGCGACGTCCGCCGCTTGAAGTCCCGCAGGGCGGCCAGCACTGCGCGCCTCTCGGGCTCCGCGAAGGCGGCGATCTCGTCCTTGACCAGCCTGCCCGTGCCGATGAAGAAGAAGATCACCATGGACTGGGAGAAAAGCGACACGAGGACGGTCGGGATCGCGTAGGCCACGTGCCGCGTGACGAGGAATCGGGCAGCGGGCTCGGCCGCCGCGAGGTGCGCGGACAGAGCGAAGCCCTGGACGGACGTCAGCAGGAAACCGGCCAGCGCGAGCAGCGTGCCGGCGAGAAGCGCGATCGCCACGGCCCAGAGCATATGACGCGCGGCGGGTCCGGCTCCGCCGTCCTTGACCGGCCCCGGGGGGCGCGACAGAATCCAGCGCGGGAGGGAGAATCCATGCCGAGCGCGCCTCGCACCCTGTGCGACTTCTTCCGGGCCGCCGCGGCCAGCGGGAAGCCGAACCTCCTGATCTCCAAGGTCAACGGACAGTGGAAGCCGATCTCCGCCTCGGACTTCGGCTTCACGGTGCGCGCGCTCTCCCTCGGATTGAACGGGTTGGGCATCCAGCCGGAGGACCGCGTCGCGATCCTCTCCGAGAACCGGCCCGAGTGGGCCATGGCGGACTACGCCGTGCTGTGCGCGGGAGCCTGGTCGGTCCCGATCTACCCCACGCTGCCGGCCGGGCAGATCGCCCCGCTGCTGAACGACTCGGGCGCCCGGGCGATCTTCGTCTCGACGCTCGAGCAGCTCGGAAAGATCCTGACGATCAAGGCGCAGTGCCCGAGCCTCGACCACATCATTTTGATGGAAGGCAACCCCCCGCGCGAGCCGGGCTACACCACGTTCCACACCGTCGTGGACCGCGGGCGCCCCACGCTCGAGATGAGCCCGTCCGTCTTCGACCAGCGCGCCGATCGCGTCAAGCCCGAGGACGTGGCCACCATCATCTACACGTCGGGAACGACGGGGGAGCCCAAGGGCGCCATGCTGACGCACTCGAACCTCGTCTTCGACGTCGTCGCGGGGTGCGAGGTCATTCCGTTCACGGCCGACGCCGTCGCCCTCTCTTTCTTGCCGCTCTCGCACGTCTTCGAGCGCATGCTCGACTACGCGTACGTCTACCGCCTGGCCTCGGTCGCCTATGCGGAGTCGCTCGACAAGCTCGCGGCCAATTTCGTGGAGATCAACCCGCACTGCTTCGGCGCCGTGCCCCGGGTCTACGAGAAGGTGCACGCCAAGATCCTGGCGAAGGCGGAGGCCGGCGGCCCGATCAAGAAGAAGCTCTTCCAGTGGGCGGTCGGGGTCGGCGCGGCGCGCGTGCCCTACATGGAGAAGGAGCAGCCCCTGCCGCCGGCGCTCGCCCGCAAGGCGAAGATCGCCGACGCGCTGGTGTTCAAGAAGATCCGCGCCGCCCTCGGGACGAACTTCCGGTTCGCGGTTTCGGGGGGCGCGCCGCTCTCCAGAGAGCTTGCCGAGTTCTTCGTCGGCGCGGGTGTCATGATCTACGAGGGTTACGGCCTGACCGAGACGTCGCCCGTCATCACCGTCAACGGGCCCGGGAGGTGGAGGCTTGGCACCGTCGGCAAGCCGCTGCGGGGCGTCGAGGTCAAGATCGCACCCGACGGCGAGATCCTGACGCGCGGTCCCCATATCATGAAGGGCTACTACAAGAAGCCCGAGGCGACCCGGGAGGCGATCGACGCCGAGGGTTGGTTCCACACCGGCGACATCGGCAAGATCGACGAGGACGGATTCCTCATGATCACCGACCGCAAGAAGGACCTGATCGTGCTGACGGGCGGCAAGAAGGCCGCGCCGCAGCCCATCGAGAACGCGCTCAAGCAGTCGCCGTTGATCGGGCTGCCCATCGTGGTCGGCGACCGCCATAAGTTCCTCGCGGTGCTCCTCGTTCCCAATTTCGAGCGGCTGCACGAGTGGGCGGCCGCGAAGGGCCACGATGCGAAGTGGGACGCGATCGATCGGGACCCGGAGATCCGCCGGCTGTTCCAGGGAGAGATCGACGCCTACAATGCGGGCCGGCCGCACCACGAGCAGATTCGGGCCTTCGCCCTGCTCCCCGCGGAGTTGACGATCGAGGACGGGTCGATCACGCCCACCCTGAAGGTCAAGCGGGGGATCCTCGAGAAGCGGTACCACGACCTCATCGAGGCGATGTACGCGGCCGCCGACAAGTCGCATGTCGCGTGATGTCGTCATCGTCGACGGCGTCCGCACTCCGTACTCCCGCGCCGGGACCGAGCTGAAGTACGTGACGGCGGCCGACCTCGGCCGCATCGTCACGCTGGAGCTGCTGGCCAGGACCGACTTCGACCCCGCCGCGCTGGAGCAGGTCATCTTCGGCAACATTGCCCAGCCTCCCGACGCCGTGAACGTGTCGCGGGACGCGGCGCTGCGGGCGGGGGTGCCCGATGCCGTGCCGGCCTTCACGGTCAATCGCCTCTGCGGCTCGGGCCTCCAGTCGATCGTGGACGCGTATTACCGCATCGCTTCCGGCGACGCGGAGGCCATCCTCGCCGGCGGCGTGGAGTCCATGACGAACATCCCGCTGCTCTTCTCGCGCGAGGCCCAAGAGGTGTTCACGCGGCTCTTCACGGCGAAGAGGCTCGGCGCGAAGCTGAAGGCCGCGTTCGAGTTCCGGCCCAGGCACTTCAAGCCGCTGATCGGTCTCGAGATGGGCCTGACCGACGCGGTGTGCGGTCTGAACATGGGGCAGACCGCCGAGATCCTGGCCAAGGAGCACGGGATCTCGCGCGAGGAGCAGGACGCGTTCGCTCTGCGCTCGCACCAGCGCGCCACGCTGGCGCGCAAGAAGCTGGCCGAGGAGATCGTGCCAGTCCCGATCCCGCCGCGCTACGAGGGGATGGCTACGCAGGACAACGGCATCCGCGAGAACCAGACGCTGGAGGCCCTGGCGAAGCTGAAGCCCTACTTCGACAAGAAGTTCGGGACCGTGACGGCGGGGAACTCCTCGCAAATCACCGACGGTGGCGCCGCGACCCTCGTCATGAGCGCTTCGGCGGCGAAAGCGCTGGGCTATGCGCCCCTGGGCCGCATCCGCGGCTTCTCCTTCTGCGCGCTCGAGCCCGAGCGGATGGGCCTGGGGCCCGCGGTCGCCACCCCGGTCGCCCTGAAGCGCGCCGGGCTCACCTGGAAAGACGTCGGCTTGGTCGAGATCAACGAGGCCTTCGCGGCTCAGGTTCTGGCGTGCGCCCGCGTCTTTCCGTCGGCCGCGTGGCACGCCAGGTACCGCACCGCAGGGCCCATCGGCGAGATCGACTGGGAGAGGACGAACGTCAACGGCGGCGCAATCGCGCTTGGACACCCCGTCGGCTCCTCGGCCAACCGCCTCGTGACGACGCTGCTCAAGGAGATGCGCCGCCGCGGCACGCAGTTCGGCCTGGCCACGATGTGCATCGGGGGAGGGCAGGGCGGCGCCGTGGTGGTGGAACAGGTGTGAGCGCTGCCGCTGTCATCCCGAGCTCCTCGCTCCAGTCTGTCATCCCGAGCGTAGCGAGGGATCCCTTTCGAGTCATGGCGCGGCTCCGAAAGGGATCCCTCGTCGCTGTGCTCCTCGGGATGACAAAAAGGGCTGCGACGACGAGGCTGCTCCCGTGAGCGCCTTCGACCTCAAGGTCGAGGAGGACGGGCTCGCCGTTCTGACGTTCGATCTGCCCGGCGAGAAGGTCAACAAGTTCTCGGCGGCCGTGATCGCGGAGCTCGCCGACGTGCTCGTGCGGCTCTCGCGCGAGGCGCGCATCCGGGGCCTGCTCATCCGCAGCGGCAAGCCCGACATTTTCATCGCCGGCGCGGACGTCAAGGAATTCCTGACGGTCCGGCCCGAGGAAGTCCGGGAAGGCATCAAACGCGTGCAGTCGCTCTTCGAGCAGCTCGCCAACCTTCCGTATCCGACGGTCGCGGTGATCAACGGCGCCTGCCTCGGCGGTGGGACCGAGCTCGCGCTCGCGTGCGACTACCGCCTCATGTCCGACTCGAAGAAGGCCCAGATCGGCCTGCCGGAGGTCAAGCTGGGCATCTTCCCGGCCTGGGGAGGCTGCACGCGGTTGCCGCGGGTCGTGGGCCTCTCCGCGGCGCTCGACCTGATCCTGACGGGCAAGTCCCTCGACGCGAAACGCGCCCGCAAGATCGGGCTGGTGGACGAGGCGGTGCCCGCTCCGATCCTCGAATCCTGGGCGCGGCTCTTTGCCCGCTCGAAGCTGGGGACGCCGAAACCCCCGATGCTGCGCAAGAAGAAGTCGCCGGGCGAGCTTCTTCTCGAGGACACGCCGATCGGACGCCGGGTCGTCTTCTCGAAGGCCCGGGATCGCGTGATGGAGCAGACCGGCGGGCACTATCCGGCCCCGCTGGAGGCTCTCGAGGTGATCGAGGAGGGATACGGCAAGCCGATTGCCGTGGGCCTGGAGGCCGAGGGCCGGCACATCACTCGAGTCTTCGGCCGCGAGGTCCAGAAGAACCTGCTCGCGATCTTCTTCCTGACCGAGGAAGTCAAGAAAGAGACCGGCGTGGACGATCCCGCGGTGAAGCCCCGGGAAGTCTCCCGCGTGGGCGTGCTCGGCGCGGGGGTCATGGGGGGCGGCATCGCCCAGCTCGCCGCCGACAAGGGGCTGCCGGCGCGGATGAAGGACATCGACCCGAAGGCGCTGGCCCACGGCTTCGCCGCGGCGGCTTCGATCTGGAACGAGGCGGTCGAGAAGCGCCGGCTCACGCCCCGCGAAATGACCCGGAGGATGGACCTGATCTCCGGGACGCTGGACTATTCTGGCTTCCGGCGCTGCGAAGTCACGATCGAGGCCGTCGTCGAGAAGCTGACGGTCAAGCGCGCCGTGCTCGAGGAGTGGGAGGCGGCCGTGCCTCCGACGGCGATCTTCGCCTCGAACACCTCGACGCTGCCCATCACCGAGATCGCCGTCGGGGCGATCGAGGCGGCCCGGGTCGTCGGGATGCACTTCTTCAACCCGGTTCACCGGATGCCGCTCGTCGAGGTGATCCGCGGCGCCCGCACGAGCGAGGAGACCGTCGCCACGGTCTTCGCGCTCGCCAAGACGCTCGGAAAGACACCGGTCGTCGTCAAGGACGGGCCTGGCTTTCTCGTCAACCGGATCCTGGCGCCCTACCTGTCCGAAGCCGTGCGCCTCTTGCGCGAGGGTTGCCGAATCGAGGACGTGGACGGGGCGATGACCCGCTTCGGGATGCCCGTCGGGCCGCTCGCGCTG
>JBASRI010000275.1:0-5736 GCA_049273755.1 Thermoanaerobaculia bacterium | reverse complement strand
GGCCGCGCCTGGAGCTTCGCCGCCGGTTCGAGAATTTCCCCGCGCTGGCCGCCCGCGCCACGCGCGAGGGCGTCCTCGCACTGGCCAACCGCAGCGACGTGAGCTGGATCACGCTCGACCGTGCGCGCCACCCCCACCAAGCCTCCCCGCAGTCCTCCCAGACCCTCATCCACAGCGATGCGGTCAACGCGCTCGGATTCGACGGCTCCGGCCGGGCGATCGCCATCCTCGATACCGGCGTCGACTACCGCGTGGCGGGCCTGGGCGGCGGCGGGTTCCCGAACGCGAAGGTCGTGGGTGGCGCGGACATCGCCGACGGCGACGCGGACCCCATGGACTGCCAGGGCCACGGCACGTCCGTCGCGTCCGTCGCGGCGGGCCCGACCGGCGTGGCGCCGGGGGCGCGCATCGTCGCTCTCAAGGTCGTGAAGACCGGAAACTGCGATACGGCGCAGGACTCCGACATCCTCGCCGCGATCAACTGGGCCGTCACAAACCGCGAGGCTTACGACATCGGAGTCCTCAACCTTTCCTTCGGCGGCGCGCCCGCGGACGGCCGGGACCACGGCTACTGCGACGAGGTGCTGCCCCAGTACGCGGCGGCGGTCGAGGCCGCCAACGCGGCTGGCCTGGTCTTCGTCGCGTCGGCGGGCAACGAGGCCCTGACCAACGCCATCGCGGAGCCGGCGTGCCTCTCGACCGCGATCTCCGCCGGCGCGGTCTATCCCGACAGCTACTCGAGCGTGGCCTGGCAGGGCGGCATCGGCGGCACGCTGTGCACGGACCAGCCCGTCACGCCCGATACGGTCGTCTGCTTCTCCAACTCCGGGCCGGCCTTGTCGCTGCTGGCGCCGGGGGCCTTCTGGCTCGTTCCCACGTTGGGCGGCGCGGTCGGCCAGTTCCACGGCACCTCCGCTGCCGCGCACGCCATCGCCGGCACCGTCGCGCTCCTCCAGCAGGCCAGGGTCGGGATCCGGCCGGCCGAGGTCGCGAGCCTCCTGCGTGCGACCGGGCGGCCGCTGTCGGATCCCAAGAGCGGGATCCTCACTCCCCGCATCGACGACCTCGCGGCCGTGCAGGCCACTCCGGCCTCCTTCGCGCCCTTCGACGGAACGACGGTCCCGATCCCGGACGACTCCCAGTCGGCCGTCGCCACGGCGGCGGTGTCGGGGTTCGCAGGCACGCTCGCCAGCGTGCAGGCGGTCGTCGAGATCGACCACGCCGATCCGCGGCAGCTGACAGTCTTCCTCACGGGCCCCGACGGCACGACCGCGCGGCTTCACGATCGAACCGGGGCGCCCGAGCGGCCCATCAATGCGGTTTACGGAAAGACGCTCGCCCCGGCCCAGTCGCTCGGAGTCTTCCAGGGCAAGGCGGCCAACGGGACCTGGACTCTTACGGTCGTCGACAACGCGCCGCTGACCACCGGCCGCATCCGCAACTTCGCGGTGCGCCCGGTCGCCGGGCAGCCCCCGGCGCCGATTCCCGCGGCCGCACGGTCGGCCGTGCTGCCGCTCGTGGGGCGGGTGCAAGGCTCGAAGTTCTTCCTGACCGACGCGCGCGTCTACAACCCGCTCCCGACGGACCAGACCTTCTCGCTTTTCTACGTCGCGCAGGGCAAGAGCGGCGCGCAGGCGGTTGTCTCGACCCGCACGGTGGCGCCGGGGCGGGTCCTCGCCTTGAACGACCTGGTCGGCACGGAGTTCGGCTATGCCGATTCGATCGGTGAGCTGACGCTCGTCGGCTCGGGAGCGCGCGCGCTCGTGACGAGCCGGGCCTACACGCAAACCGGCAACGGCACTTTCGGCCTCTTCGTGCCGGCGCTGTCGAGCGCCGAGGGCCTGGGACCCGGCGAGACGGCGACCGCGAACGGTCTCGCGAAGAACGCGCGTTCCCACACCAACGCCGGATTCACGGAAGTGTCCGGCGCTCCGGTCACGGTCCGGATGGACCTGGTGCGCGGCGACGGAACGCTGGCCGCGTCGACGACCCGCAGCGCTCCCGCCAATGGCACGATCCTGGTGACGGACATCGTCGGGGACCGCGGCCTCGGCGCCACCCCGAACTTTCGGCTCGACTACACCGTCGTCGACGGCAGCGGCAAGGTCGCACCCTTCGCGACGTTCATCGACGACACCACAGGCGACGGCGTTTTCGAAACGGCCGTGCGCGCGCCCGCGTCCGAGGAAGACCTGTTCCTGGCGCAGGCGTCGCACGCCACGGGCGCCAACCGCGACTTCTTCCGTACCGACGTCCACGTCACGAACGTCGGCGTCGCGCCGGCCTCCTTCACGCTGTCGCTGCTGCCCCGCGTGCTCACCGGGGCGCCCTCGGCTCCGCGCTCCTACACGCTGGCGCCGGGCCAGACGCTGGAGCTCGCCGACGTGCTCGCCAGCCAGTTCGGCCTCGGAGACCCCTCCGCCGCGGGCGTACGCATCCACCCGGCGAGCGCCGCGCGCCTGGTCGTCTCGAGCCGGACGTACGTCGAGAAGTTCGGCGGGACCTTCGGCTTCGCCATCCCGGCGTTCCCGGCGGGGCGCGCCCTGGGCGCCGGCGAGGGCACTGCCGCCGTCGTGCAGCTCGAATCGACGACGGCCGCCACCGGATTCCGGTCCAACTTCGGCTTCGCCGAGGTTGCCGGAGCCGACGCCGTCGTGCGCGTGGCCGCGTTGAGTGGAGAAACGGGGCAGGAGCTCGGCGCTCGCGTCTACACCCTCCGCGCGGGGCAGTCGTTCCAGGCCCGCGTGGCGGACCTTCTGGCCGCGCAGCCCGCATCCAACGTCTACCTGCGGATTTCGGTCGAGTCGGGGGCCGGGCGCATCCTCGCCTACGGCGCCGCGATCGACAACACGTCCGGGGACGCCATCTACATTCCGGCGCAAAGCGAGGCGGCGACCCCATAAAATAGGGAGCCGATGTCCTCGGCCCCCCCCACGAAGGCCTCCCGTTCCGGCGTCCTGAAGCCCTGGCAGCGGCGTCTCTACCGTCTGCTCTTGATTCCCCTGGGCCTCATCGCCGCCAACTCGATCTTCCTCGCGGCCTTCACCCGGGACACCGTGTTCTTCTACGCGATGCTGCTCCTGCACCTGGCGCTGGGCTTCTTGATCGCCGTGCCGTTCTTCGTTTTCGCCGTGACGCACGCGAAGCGGATGATCCGGATGTGGAACAAGCGGGCCAAGCTCGCCGGCCTGGCGATCTTCACCCTCGCCGTCGTCTGCGTCTCGACCGGCCTCTTCATGACGTTCCGCGGCGCGACGCTGAACAACCGCGTCGCCTGGCTGCTCCACGTCGCCTCGGTGCCGCTGGCGCTCGTGGCCTTCATCCTTCACCGACGCGCGCACACGCACAAGCTCCAGTTCCGGCGGCTCTTCGCGTGGGGAGGCGCCGTGGTCGTGTTCCTCGGCGCGATGGCCGTCCTGGCGAAGCTCGAGAAGCCTCCCCGGCGCATCGTCAACGTCAACGGCGACACGGTGTTCTATCCGTCCTCCTCGGAGACGTTCGACCAGGGGTTGCTGGACGGAAAGCGGCTGGGGGCCAACGGATACTGCAAGCAGTGCCATCCGGACTCGTTTCACCAGTGGGAGCGTTCCGCCCACCGCTTCTCCTCGTTCAATAACGCGTTCTACCGAAAGAGCGTCGAGCTCATGGCGGACCAGGTCGGGCGGGAGCGCACGAAGTGGTGCTCGGGCTGCCACGATCCCGTCGTGCTCTTCACGGGCCAGATGGGCGCGGCGACGCAGGCCGCCTTCTCCTACGATTCGTGGGAGGCTCAGCAGGGGCTGACCTGCATGTCCTGCCATTCGATCGCCGAGGTCAAGGACGTCAAGGGGAACGGCTCGTACGTCATCGAGGAGTCCAAGCAATACCCGTTCGCGTTCTCCGAGAACGCGACGCTCTCCGCCGTCAACCGCCTCCTGATCCGGATGGAACCCTCGCTCCACCGCAAGACCTTCCTGAAGCCTTTCATGCGCACGCCCGAGTTCTGCTCGACCTGCCACAAGGTCGCGCTCATCCCGGCGCTGAACTCCTACCGCTGGCTTCGGGGCCAGGACCACTACGACACGTGGTACGACTCGGGAGTCTCGGGGCGGGCGGTGCGCTCCTTCTACGATCCTCCGCAGCCGAAGGCCTGCCGCGACTGCCACCTGCCGCCCTACCGCTCGGACGAGTTCGGAAACCGCGGCGGCTACCTGCACGACCACGTCTTTCCCGCCGCCAACACGGCGCTGCCCGCGATTCGCGGCGACGCGGCGACGCAGAAGCAGATCCAGGATTTCTTGAAGAACAAGGTGCTCTCGGTGGACCTCTTCGCCGTCAAGCGTGGCGAGCGGACGCTTGTCCTGGGCGAGGCGCCGCCCAAAGTCTTCCCCGGCGAGATGCTCGACGTGGAGGTCGTCGTCCGCACGCGCGGCATCGGCCACCCGTATACCAACGGGACGGCCGACTCGAACGAGACGTGGGTCTCCCTCGAGGCCGAGAGCCGGGGCGGCAAGTTCTTCCGGAGCGGAGTCCTCGATGAGACGGATCGCCTAGACGGGGGCGCGGACCGGCTCTGGACCCTCGTCATCGATCCGTCCGGCCGGCAAATGGACCGCCGGCAGCCGCAGGACATCCGGGTGCCCCTTTACAACAACGCGATCGGGCCCGGAGCGGCGCGGGTCGTCCACTACCGCATGACGGTGCCGAAGGACGCCGCCGGCGCGGTCACGCTGACCGCCGGCACGCACTATCGGAAGTTCACGCGCGACTACACGACGTTCTCGCTCGGCGCCGATCACCCGTCGCTTCCGGTCACCACACTCGCGAGCGACACGGTCACGCTGCCAGTCGCCGGGTCCCACGTCCCAAGTCCCACGTCCCAGGTCCGGGGCAACCCCGATCCGCTCTGGCTGCGCTGGAACGACTACGGGATCGGACTCTTCCTCCAGGGGGACTTGAAAGGCGCCGCGCAGGCCTGGACGAAGGTCGAAGGGCTCGCGCCCGACAAGCCGGACGGTCCCTTGAACCGCGCACGCGCCGAAATCGCGGAGGGGAGGCTCGCCGACGCCAAGGCCTCGCTCGCCGAGGCCGAGAAGCGCCGCCCCGGCTGGGGGAAGACGCAGTTCTTCCGCGCCACCGTGGCGAAGGACGAGGGTCGCCTGGACGACGCCGAGCGCGACTTGCTGGCGGTGCTCGAGAAGTTCCCGGTCGACCGCGTCGCCTGGAACAACCTCGGCCTGGTCTACTGGCTGGCCGGCAAGTTCCCCAAGGCGATCGAGGCGTACTCGCGCACACTCGCGATCGACTCCGAGGACTTGAACGCGCACTACAACCTGATGCGTGTCTACCGCGCGTTGGGAGATCGCAAGAAGGCCGACGTGCACGACGCCGCCTACCGAAAGTACAAGGACGACGAGACCATTCGCGCGATCGCCGGCGAGTTCCGGATGGAGAATCCCTACGCCAACCGGGAGTCGCTTCCCATCCACGTCCACGCCGAGGCCGTGCCGCCCGCGGCGCCGGTTCCCGAGTGGGTGGCCCGGATCGGGCCGAAGGGTTACGAGACCGACCACGGCTACCTGACGCGCGCCCATCCCCCGGTCCCCAGCGAGAGCGCGCAGTGGTCGTACGTGCACGCGCCTCCGCCATCCAGGACCGAGGGGCGCGTCTCCTCGGCGCCCTGACTCCGCACGTGCGACGCAGGATCGCCGCCCTCGTCGTCACCCTCGCCGCGCTCGCGCCCGCGGCCTGCCGCCG
>JBASRI010000271.1:0-9439 GCA_049273755.1 Thermoanaerobaculia bacterium | reverse complement strand
GCGTAGACGATCCGTCGTTCCACTGGTCCACGAGCATCGTCCGCGACGACGAGGGCCCGGGCTCGTGCGAGACGGTTTACCTGACGCGGATGACTGTTGGGTCGAGAGTGTACGAGTAGGTCGCGACTCTCGTCAGAGACCAAGCATCAAGCGATTTCCCAGCGGCGCGCGAATCGGCGGGCCAGGAGGAAGAAAGCGACCCCAAACCCAACCAGGACGAGGACTTGCGGCCAGAGGCTCCAGAGAGGCTCGTCCCTCCAGAAGACCTTCTGAAAACCGTCGATCGCCCAGGCGTTGATCGTGACGAGGCCGATCTTCTGGAGCTTCTCGGGCATCAGAAAGCGGGGAAACATGCTGCCCCCCAGTGCCGACATGATGAGGATCGAGAGGTTCGCGAGGGCCACGAGCTGCATGCGCGACTTGCAGATGGAGGCGAGCAGCAGGCCGAACGTCGAGGACGCGACCGCCGTGGCGATCGCCATCACGATGAATCCGAGAATGTGGCCGGCGAGATCGAGACCGAAGAAGACGGCGCCCCAGACGAACATCAGCACGAGCTGCACGACGCCCACCCCCGCGAGATAGACGAGCTTTCCGGCCAGCAGCGTCGTCATCGAGACGCGGGTCGAGAGGATGCGGTCGAGCGTCCCGCTCTCGGCTTCCTCGATCAGCGCGCCGCCGGCACCCGCGGCCGAAAAGAGCAGAAACATGACGCCGAGTCCGGCGGCATAGAACGTCACGGTCGGGTTCTTCTTCGTTTCGCCCACGATGTCCCGCGTTTTCACGGCGACGAGCCCGGTCGCGCCGCCGCCCGCGGCCGTCGAGGGCGCCTGCGGCTGACCCGGGGGTGTCTCGGCTTCCAGGGCGCGGAGGCTCTCCTCCATCCGCGCGCGCTGCTCGGGGGTGAGGCCGCCGCTCCACCTGTCGACCTCGGCGGCGCCGGTCCGGGCCATGGCCGCCGGCATCGACGTCATGACGACCTTCTGGACGAGGCCGGAGAGCACCTGCGGCGCCACCGGGTCGGCGCTATCAGCCAGGATCAGAAGCTCGGGGCGATTCGCGGCGGGCCCGAACGCGATCGGCCGCTCGCCGAAGCCTTTGGGCACGATGAGGGCCACCGGAGCATCGCCCCGGCGGACCGCCGCCTCCGCGCTGGCCGCCGTGTAGGCAACGGCGGGAGCGCCTTTCTGCGGCGGCGCGGCCGTCTGCACGTCGAGGCCGGTCTCGGATTTCAGAGCCGCGAGGAAGCGCTGCGAGTTCGCAGTCTGGTCCTCGTCCACGACCAGGACCTCGATCTTGCGCGTCGTGGCGCGGCCGCCCGAGCCGGCGAAGATGGCCGCGAAGATCGTGAAGAACGCGACCGGCAGCACGAACGCGAGCACGAACGCGGCGCGGTCGCGCCTGAGATTCAGCAGCCGGTTCTTGGCGACGGCGAGAATCATTCGCGAAGCTCCCGGCCCGTCAGCTGCAGGAACACCTGCTCGAGCGTCGGACTCTTCAGCGTCAGGTCACGCACGCCGACCCTTTCGGCGTCGAAGAGACCCAGCAGGTCGCGGATCCCGGAAGCAGCGTCCTCGACGGAGACCATCACTTTCGAGCCGTCGACGGCGGCGGAGAAGCGCCGGAGCTTCTCCGAGAGCGCCGGGGAAAGCGCGGAGGTCGCCTCGACGGTGACGGCCTGGCGGCCTCCCAGGGTCTTGCGGACCAGCTCTTCCATCGTGCCCAGGGCGATGATCCGCCCGTGGTCGATGATCGCGATGCGGTCGCAGAGCCGCTCGGCTTCCTCCATGTAGTGCGTCGTGTAGAGGAGCGAGACACCCCGCGACTGGAGCTCGCCGATCATCGCGTAGATGCGCTCGCGCGACTGGGGGTCCACGCCGACGGTCGGCTCGTCGAGCAGGAGGACCTTCGGCCCGTGGATCGTTCCGGCCGCGATGTTGAGCCGACGCTTCATGCCTCCCGAAAGGCTGTTCGTCTTGTCGTCGGCCCGATCCGCGAGGCCGATCCAGGCCAGGCTCTCCCCGATCGCGGCCGTGAGGGCCGCGCCCGAGAGTCCCTGATACCGGCCGAAGGTCCACAGGTTCTCGCGCGGGGACAGCAGCGGATAGAGGGCGATCTCCTGCGGGACCCAGCCGCGCGCCAGCCGCGCGGCGTCGTCGGAAGGGGAGAAACCGAGGATCCGGACGCTCCCGCCGTCGGGCTGAACGCGGGCGGCGACCGTGCGCACGAGGGTCGTCTTCCCGGCGCCATTGGGCCCGAGCAGCCCCAGAACCTCGCCGGTCTCGAGGTCGAGCGAGACGCCGTCGAGCGCGCGACGCCCCCCGAAGCTCTTCGAGAGCTCGCGGATCTCGAGGGGCCGCGGGATGCCGGCCATGGTGGAGCGCATCCTACCCCGCGGGCAAGTTGACGAGTCGATTCTCGAAAACGGGACCTCAGCGCTTCAGCTTCTTTTGTCGCCGGGGAGCATCTGGGATATCCTGCGCCGCTTACCCCGGAAGGAAATCGATGCACTCGGTCACCTTCGTGCTCCTGGTGGCGGCCGGAAGCCTCGGCATCCTGCTGTCCTTCGTGCAGGCGCGCTCGCGCGCGGTCCTGGCCGACGACGGCTTCGCCGAGCCCGGGCGGCGCGCGATGGCAATGGGTCTGCTCGCCGGCGTTCTGCTGCTCGTCGTCGCGATCCCGTTCGCGGGAGGCCTCGCGGGCGCGCAGCCGGAGACCAAAGAGCTCTCGCTGGTGTCGGTCTTCGCGGTGCACGCCGTCCTTCTCTTCTTCCTGGCCTGTTACTACGCGCTCTCCGACCACCGTTCTCTCGTGGATTTCCTGAAGCTCAAGAGCGCCCGGCCGGCCCGGGATCTCGCGGTCGGTGCGTTGATCGGCGTGTCCGGCTGGATCCTGACGATCCTGACGGCGACCGTGCTGCTCGGCTTCTGGTACCTCGTCTCCCGGAAGCTCCGCGGCGAAGGGGGTCCCCAGACGATTTCGCCGATGATCGTCTGGCTCGTCTCCCAGCCCCTCTGGGTCAAGCTTCTGATCGTGGCGTCCGCGATGGTCGTCGAGGAGCTCTTCTTCCGCTCCTTCCTGCAGACGCGCGTCGGGCCGGTGGCGGCGACCCTGATGTTCACGGCGGCGCACGGCGCCTACGGACAGCCCCTCGTGCTGGTCGGAATCCTCGTCATCGGCGCAGTGCTGGCCGTCACGTTCGCGGTCTACCGCAACGTCCTGGCGTGCATCGTCGCCCACGGCGTCTTCGACGCCATCCAGATGTTCGTCATCATCCCGATGGCGCTGAAGGCTCTTCAGAATTCGTAGAGCCCGCCCGGGCTGCTAAGATCGCGCATGCAGTCTCGGGGCGGCGCCGCCGCCCGCCTTGCCGTTCTCGCCCTGACCCTGCTCGCCCCGGCGCCTGCCGGAGCGCTGGATCCCCACAAGTCGATCACCCAGTTCGCGCACCAGGTCTGGAAGACCGACCAGGGCCTTCCGCAAAACTCCATCCAGGCGATCCTGCAGACCCGCGACGGATACATCTGGCTCGGAACGGAGCGCGGCCTCGTCCGGTTCGACGGCGTGCAGTTCACCGTGTTCGACAAGGGCAACGCTCCCGGCCTTCGGAACAGCAACACGCAGGCGCTTTTCCAGGACCGCGAGGGAAACCTCTGGGTCGGCACGTGGGGCGGGCTCCATCGGTACAAGGACGGACGGTTCACGGCCTACACCACGCGCGAGGGACTCTCCAACAACCGCGTGCTGGCCCTCTTGCAGGACCGCCACGGCGCTCTCTGGATCGGGACCGGCGGCGGCCTGAACCGGCTCGAGAACGGAACGATCACCGCCTACACGGCGAAAGACGGGTTGTCCGCCGGCCAGGTCTGGTCGATCCAGGAGGACCGCGACGGCAGCCTCTGGATCGGGACCGACGGCGGCGGTCTGAACCGTCTGCGCGACGGGAGGTTCACGGTCTTTACCCGAAAAGAGGGCTTGCCGGCCGACATCGTGCAATCGCTCCTGGTCGACGGCCGCGGAGACCTCTGGGTCGGAACGGACGGCGGCGGCCTGGTGCGGTACCGGGACGGCGTGTTCACGGCGTTCACCACGAAGCAGGGCCTTCCCAGCGACACGGTCGAGTCGATCCAGGAGGACCGCGACGGAAACCTCTGGATCGGGACGCGGGGAGGGGGGCTCGCGCGGATGAGCGGGGGCAAGACGACGGCCTTCACGCCGGCCGACGGCCTCTCCGACGACACCGTGCTCGCCATCTGCGAGGACTCCGAAGGGAGCCTCTGGCTGGGCACGGTCACGGGCGGCTTGAACCGGCTCAAGGACGGGAAGTTCACCGCGTACACGCACAAGGAGGGCCTCTCGAGCGACCGCATCCGCACGATCTACGAGGACCGCGAGGGAGCCATCTGGCTCGGCACGCGCGGCGCCGGCGTCAACCGTTTCAAGGACGGCAAGTTCACCGCCTACGATTCGAGCAAGGGCCTCGCAGGCGACTTCGTCCGCTCCGTCTACGAGGACGGACGGGGCCGGCTGTGGATCGGCACCTGGGGCGACGGGATCTCCGAGCTCGTCGACGGGCGGTTCAGGAACTTCCACAAGAAGGACGGGCTGCCGAGCGAGATCATCCGCTGTCTGTACCGCGACCGGGAAGGAATCCTGTGGATCGGGACCGACGACGGCGGCTTGGTCGAGCAGCGGGACGAGAAGTTCCGCGTATGGGGCCGCCGCGAAGGCCTCTCGGGAGCGACGGTGCTCGCGCTCATCGAGGACCGCAACCGCAACCTCTGGATCGGTACGGAGGGAGGCGGGCTCGACCGCTTCGCCAACGGGAAGTTCACGAGCTTCACGCGCAAGGACGGTCTCTCCGACGACACGGTCCTGGCGCTCTACGAGGACGCCGACGGGTGCCTCTGGATCGGCACGGACGGCGGAGGGCTGAACCGCTACAAGGACGGCAGGTTCACGCGCTTCACGCGCGAGCAGGGACTCTTCGACGACGTCCAGTACGCGATCCTCGAGGACGGGCGGGGCAACCTGTGGATGAGCTGCAGCCGGGGCATCTTCAAGGTGCCCCGGCGCGACCTGGAGGACGTGGCGGAGGGCCGGCGGGACAAGGTGACGTCCGTCTCGTTCGGGCGGGCGGACGGAATGCGCTCCTCCGAGTGCAGCGGCTTCACGCAGCCGGCGGGCTGGAAGACGCGCGAGGGACTGCTGTGGTTTCCGACCGTCGACGGCGCCGTCGTCATCGACCCGGATCGGATCAGGACGAACGCGACGCCGCCGCCCGTGGCCGTGGAGCGCGTGCTGGCTGACCATCGGGTCGTGCCCCTGGAAGCCGGCGCCGAAGTCACGCCGGGCAGGGGCGACCTGGAGTTCCACTACACGGGTCTCTCCTTCATCGATCCGGACCGAGTGAACTTCCGCTACAAGCTGGATGGCTTCGACCGCGAGTGGGTGGAGGCCGGCACGCGGCGAGTCGCCTTCTACACGAACATCCCGCCGGGCCGCTACACCTTCCGGGTCACGGCGTGCAACAACGACGGCGTGTGGAACGAGGCAGGCGCCGCGGTGGGCTTCCGGCTGGTGCCGCGCTTCCGCGAGACGCCCTGGTTCTACGGGCTCTGCGCGGGCGCGCTGGGTCTGGCGGCGTTCGGGGTGTCGCGGTTCCGGGCGGCGCGCGTGCGGGCCCGCGAGCGCGAGCTCCAGCAGCAGGTGGCCGAGCGTACGCTCCAGCTCGAGGAGTTGAACTCACGCCTCACGCAGCTCTCCGAGATCGACGCGCTGACCGGCATCGCCAACCGCCGGCGGTTCGAGGAAACGCTGGCCCGGGAATGGAAGCGCGCCACCCGGGACGAGCTGCCGCTCTCGCTGATCATGATCGACATCGACTACTTCAAGGACTTCAACGACGCCAACGGCCATCAGGTCGGCGACCAGTGCCTGCGCCGCGTGGCCGCGGAGATCCGCGAAGCCCTGACCCGTCCGGGCGATCTAGTCGCCCGGTACGGCGGCGAGGAGTTCGCCGCGATCCTGCCCTCGACGCCGCCCCGGGGCGCCGCGGCCGTGGCCGAAGTTCTGCGCACGCGGGTCGAGGCCATGGCGACCCGCCACAGCCGGGCTCCCTCCGGGGTCGTGACGATCACCCTCGGGGTCGCAACGGCGACGCCGGGAGGAACGTCGAGCCCCGAGAGCCTGGTCTCCGACGCCGACGAGGCGCTCTACCGGGCCAAGCGGGCGGGCAAGAACCGGGTGGAATCCGACCCTGGACACACCTCCTGGCCCTCCCGCGGAGGCCCCCCGAGTTGACATCGCGGCCCCGCGGCGATATCTAAATCCTGGCCTTTCTGAAGAAAAGAAGAAAAGAGGACGGATTGCGGTCTTCCGGGCGCGAGACGGCCGGGGGTAGGACGGTCGGAGTCCGCCTCCTCGAGATCGCCGCGTGGGGAGCGGGCATCGTGCTCGTGGCGGCGTTCGCCGGAGTCCGCCTGGACGGCATGCTGGGACGGCGGGCGGCGCTCCGCGACTTCGAGTCGGCCCGAACCAGGACCTCCGCCGCCCGGATTTCCCCGCCTGCAGCGGCGCCGGGTCTCGCCGACTTCCGGTCTCCCGACACGTCTCTGTGGTCGCCGGAACGCGTGCGCGGCTTCGAGGAGAGCCTGAGCCGGGATTTCACCGCCCCCCTGGCCGTCCTGCGCGTGCCGAAGATCGGCCTGGAGGTGCCGGTTCTCGAGGGGACCGACGAGCCGGCTTTGAACCGCGGGGTCGGCCACATCGCGCACACGCCGCGGCCCGGCGAGCCGGGAAACGTCGGCCTCGCGGGCCATCGGGACGGCTTTTTCCGGGGCTTGAAGGACGTGTCCGAGGGCGATGCGATCGAGGTCGAGACCCTCGCCGCCCGACAGCGCTACACGATCCGGCGAGTCTCGATCGTCTCGCCGGAGAGGGTCGACGTGCTGGCACCGACGGACGCTCCGACCCTGACGCTCGTGACCTGCTACCCCTTCTACTACGTGGGGAGCGCGCCGCAGCGCTACATCGTCCACGCGACACTCGACGCCCCCGTCGCGCAGTCGGTAGAAGGAAGGGACCACACGCCCTAGACCAGAGACAGGCGCAGGTCCCTTTTCGTTTCCGAATTGTATTCAACTGCCCGAGGAGGACTCGGGCATGTTCAAGCGTTTCTTCTAGTTGGGCCGAAAGCCCGGGAGCTCCGGCACCTTCGAAAGTCCCGCGGCCACGAGCAGGTCGGCGCCGTCGCGCAGGATCGTCTCCTTCGCCAGGACAGGACGCTTCGTTCGCGCCTTCTTCAAGGCCGCCTCGAAGCGCGCGGCGGACGCCGGCTCGTCGAACCGGATCCGCCACAGGTAGCCCATCTTCCCGCCGCCGGTGAAGAAGGCGATTCGATCGCCGCGCCAACCCGCCGCGGCCGCCGCCGCCTCCTCCTCGGGCAGGGCGCGCGCGAGGAGAAAGCGCAGCGTCCACTCCCCCAACGTGTCCGTGTAGGAGAGCCGGTGCCCCGGCGCGAGTGTCGCGACGTTGGAGGGCAGAAGATTCCGCGCGGGCGGCGGATACGGAGCGCCGTGGAGGATCTCGGAGCTCGAGAGGGGGGGACTCTTCCAGAGTCGGTCCACTTCCGCCCAGCCGCCCTTCTTGACGGCGGCGCGCACGAACGCGGTCCCCTCGACGTAAGGGAAGAAGAGCTGGTCCACGAAATAGTCCGGCACTTCTTTCGGAACGTTGGCGCGCTCGAGCGCCCCGGCCGAGAGCAGCGGCACCATCGCGTCCTCGGCGCTCTCGTCGGCGCCCGGGACCGCCTGGAGGGCGGCCCGGATCATGACCAGAGTCGCCTCGCCCTCGAGCAGGCTCTGCAGCGCGAAGCTCCGGTCGCTGTCGTCCTTCATGCTCTTGACGAGATCGTCCAGCCGCAGCGTCTCGTCCTGGAGCGCGTGGGTCAGCTCGTGGGAGAAGATCAGGTTCTGACCGATGTCTCCGGCGTCGGCGACCTCGGTCCGGTCCTCGGCCCCTTTGACGAGAAAGAACCGGCGCGGCTGCGGGTCGTAGAAGGCGACGACCTGGGAGGCGTAGAAGTCGACCAGGGTGTCGAGCATCCCCGGCGCCTCTTCGGTCAGCCCCAGCGCCGAGAGGGAGCGAAAGTACTCCTCGCCGGGGGCCGGGAGCGCCTCGTTCAACTTGGCGCGCAGCACGCGCTTCAACTCAGCAGCGTCGATCTCGGAGGCCGGGACGGGCTTCGAGAACCGGCGGCCCCGAACCCGCTCGACCTGCTTCTGGACCTCGGCCATGCGCTCCGGAAGGAGGTCCGTGAAGCCCGCCAGCGACGCGGCCGCGAGGGCGATTCCGGCCGCGCGGATGGCCCGTTTTCGAAGCATGGCCGAGGGTAGCATGGGCCTTTCCAGGTTCCTTTGCGCCCCGGCTTTGGACTAAGATCCGCCGGGCTCCCGAAGTCCGTGAATGAGCGCACCGCGACCGTCCGCCAAAGCCGGCCCGATCCGGATGTCCCTTTCCAG
The DNA here is from genome assembly GCA_049273755.1 of Thermoanaerobaculia bacterium. GTDB lineage: Bacteria > Acidobacteriota > Thermoanaerobaculia > UBA5066 > Gp7-AA6 > DAHUXD01. Next base: position 917 of record JBASRI010000271.1, on the reverse strand, counting down.
CCGTTTCGAGAACATCGAGATGGTGCAGCACCTGTGCTCCAAGCTCCTGGAGGGGCGGGAGGTACCCGAAGAGACACGCCATTGGATTTTGATGGCCGTGCGCGAGGCCGTGGCCAACGCGATCAAGCACGGCAACCGGCAGGACCTTTCCAAGAGCGTCCACGTCGAGATGGACGTCGTGGCCGACACGCTGGCCATCGGCATCCGGGACGAAGGGGAGGGGTTCGACCCGGAGGCCGTGGGCGACCCGCTGGCTCCGGAGAACCGCCTGAAGACCTCGGGCCGCGGGATCTTCTACATGCGGACATTCATGGATGACGTGCGGTTCCGGAGGCACCCCGACGGGGGAATGGAAATCATTTTGAAAAAGAGCCTGGGCGCGATAGAAAAGAAGGAGGAGAATCCAGCATGAAGACGAACGTGCGCGACGTCGGCGGGGTGCAGATCGTCGAGCTCAAGGGCAAAATCACCATCGGTTCGGGAGACGTCCAGCTCCGCGAGACGATCAACAAGCTGGTCGATTCGGGCAAGAAGAACGTCCTCGTCGACATGCGCGATGTCACGACCATCGATTCCTCCGGCATCGGCGAGCTCGTCGGCTGCTACACCTCGGTGACGAACAAGGGCGGGAAGTTGAAGCTGCTGCACCTGCCCCCGAAGATCAACGACGTGCTGACCGTCACCCAGCTCATCACCGTCTTCGACGTGTACGAGTCGGAGGCGGAGGCTCTCTCGAGCTTCAAGAGCTAGGGCCCTCCCTCTGACGGGCCTCGCCGCGGAGGGCGGTGCGTTCGACCGGTTCGCCGCGACGGTCCGCCCTTCGCTCGAAGAGGCGCTCGCCCGGAGCCTCCCGGCAGCCGGCTCCCGCGCGGAGGGCCTGGCACGCGCGATCTCCGAGGCCGCCCTCTCGCCCGGCA
>JBASRI010000269.1:0-6018 GCA_049273755.1 Thermoanaerobaculia bacterium | reverse complement strand
GCGTGGTGCTGATGTTGTTCGGAGAGGCGCTGTTCCTGGGCTCCAAGGCCGTCGGGATCTGGGCTGCGATCTTCCTGGCCGTCAATCACGTCTATTTCCTGGTCGCGGAGGAGCCGGGGCTGGAGAGCCGCTTCGGTGAGGCGTACCGAACGTACAAGGCGCACGTACCGCGCTGGATTCCCCGGTTGCGGCCGTGGATCGGCACCCAGACGTGAAGCCAGCACAAAAGGGGCCGCCGTGACGACACGCGCAACCGGAACGTTCGAAGTGAAGTTGACGCCTCAGCCATCGGGCGACAAAGCCGAGGACGAGGCCGTCGGAAGAATGTCGCTCGACAAACAGTTCCACGGCGATCTCGAAGGGACGAGCAAGGGCCAGATGCTGACGGCCGGCACTGCCGTCAAGGACTCAGCCGGCTACGTCGCGATCGAGCGCGTCGACGGAACCCTGAAGGGTCAGCGCGGCAGCTTCGTCCTCCAGCACAGCGGCACGATGACGCGCGGCGCGCCGCAGCTCGTGATCACCGTCGTGCCGGACTCCGGTACCGGCCAGCTCGTCGGCCTCGCCGGGAAGATGACGATCCTCATCGCCGACGGGAAGCATTCTTACGAGTTCGAGTACACGCTTCCCGAAGCGCGATGAGGCGTCGGCGGCTTGTGGCAAACTAGTCCCAGAAGACACAGTTCCTCTGTCGACCCCTGAGGTATCGCGCTTCGATCGGTTCCAGCCGAGCGTCCGTTCGGGAGCCACCCGAGAAGGAAGAAACGCGCCGCACGGGGCGCTCCAGGGAAGGAACAGATGCCGAAAAGCCGACGGATCGCCGCTTCGACCGCAGCCTTGCTGATCGGCGTGGGTCTCGGTTGTCAGACGGCTGCCCCCCCTCCGGCCGCGAATCCCGCCGTACCGGAGGTAGCTCCCTCGGTCTCGGGTGTTTCCCTCCAGGCCGATCGGGACACGGTCCTTCGTGCGCTGGGCGAGCCGGGAACGGAGGCTCCACAGGAGTACGACGATTCCGTCTATGCCTACGGCGACATGACCGCCCTGGAATACCCGGGAATGCGCCTCCTCCTCGTCAATGGAATGCGCCGGCGCGGGCCGTTCCGGGTGATCGACATCGACATATCCCAGGCCGTCTGGACGGTGACTCCGGGCCTGCACGTTGGGATGGACGCCAAGGAAGCGCAGCGGCGGCTCCCCGGCCTGAAGAAGATCACCGACGTGAGGCGCCCGGGTCAGAAGCTCCTCGGCTACTCGTTCGATGTCGCCAACACGCCGGTGGGAGGAAGGCTCTTTCTGAGGCTGGAGAAGGGGAAGGTCTCGCAAATCACGATCACCAGTGATGTCCAGTAATTGATGGCGAAACGAAGCCCCGCATAGCCTACCGTGCCCTCCGTTCTCTCTCACCCGGCCGTTCCGCTGGCGATCGCGGCGGTTGCCGGCAGCCGCGCGGTCCCGGGCAGGCTGGCGTTGATCGCGTGCGCCGCGAGCGTGCTGCCCGACATCGACGCCGTGGGCTACTGGGCGGGAATTCTGTACGACGCGCCGCTCGGGCACCGCGGGTTGACGCACTCCTTGTTCTTCGCGTTGCTCGTGGCGCTCCTCTGCGCCGCCTTTGCGGCCCGACTTGCCCTTCCGGCGGCAGCGGTCTTCGGCGTCGTGTTCCTGTCCGCGGCTTCGCACGGAGTTCTGGATGCCATGACGACGGGCGGGATGGGGGTGGCCTTCTTCAGTCCCTTCTCGAACGCCCGCTATTTCCTGCCGTGGCGCGTCATCCGGGTCTCTCCGATCGGGATCAGCGGCTTTTTCTCGGAGCGTGGCGTCGCCGTTCTGAAGTCGGAGCTGGCTTGGGTCTGGGCGCCGTGCGCATCGATCGCCGCGCTCGGCCTCCTGATTCGAAGGGTCACGACCCGCTCGACGGCGGGATAGATTCTCGTCTCCAGAGAGGAGGCCAGATGCGCGGGATCACGGCACGCGCGGCCCGAGGAACCCTACGCGAGCAGGCTTCGCAAGAGCAGGGCCGGCGGTCGGCCCGAGGCGGAGGACGATGAGCGCTCCGACGCCGGATCTTCAGGTCAAGCTGGCCGTCTACCGGTGGTTCGCGGAGACGGGGCGGCGGCCGTCGCCTGAGGACGTCGCCGAGCGCACGGGGATCACGCCGGCCGACGTCCTCGAGTCGTACCAGCACCTTCGGGCGCAACGGGTTCTGGTGCTCGACGAGGACGGCGCGTCGATCCGAATGGCGCCTCCGTTCTCCGGAGTGCAGACGCAGCACGCGGTCATGGCGGCAGGGGTGTCGTACTTCGCCAATTGCGCGTGGGACGCTTTCGGCATTCCGGCGGCCCTCCGGAGCCCGGCGACCGTCCAGTCGCGCTGCGAACGGTCGATGGAGCCCCTGCGTCTTGCGATCGGGCTCGGCGGACCGGAGGGCGAGGCGGCGGAATCCGGCTGGCTGTTCCACTGCGCCGTCCCGGCGGCCCACTGGTGGGACGACATCGTCTTTACCTGAAGCAAGATGCTCTTCTTCCGGTCGGAAGAACGCGTGCGTGAGTGGTGCGGGGCGAACGGGTTCCCGGTTCGGCCGCTCGTGCGACTGGATCAGCTATGGGGACTGGCCACGGCCTGGTACGCGACGCGGCTTGACCCCGATTCCCGCCGCCCGCAACCCAGGGAAATGCGCGAGATCTTCGCGCGCCTCGGGCTGACGGGCGACTTCTGGGATCCGGAATCCGATAGTTTCGGGTGAGGGAGTCTCACAAGCCATGGCGCCATGGGGCGCCACAAAAGTGCCAATGGCACTTTTGTCACCGACAGCCAGGTAACGCGCTCTCCCGGCCCGGAGGCCCGGTCCCGTCGAGGCACGCGGTTTGCGTGCGGAGTCTGACGAGGAGGCCATCATGACCGTAAAGCTCAACAAGAGCGGTTTCGACCATGCGAGCGAGCTCATCTCCAAAGGACGCTTCGTCGCCGACGAGCGGGATGCCTGGAGCGAGCACCAACCCTCGGCCGAGGACGAGAACAGGTTCATCGAGACCCACGGCTTCGCCGAGTACGCGAAGTGGCACCTCGGAGTCGACAGCGAGGAGCCCGAGGGCAACAAGGGACGGTACTCGTTCCCTTACGGAGACTTCTCGAAGGTGCACCGCTGCGGCGTGATCTCCGCCGAGAGCCGGGCGGGACAGTACAAGCACCTCGACATCGAGCGGGCGGCCGCGCACCTGCGTGACATGATCGACAGGGACCGGCCCAAGACCAAGCATGCGCGGGGGTCCTCGTCGAGGTCCGCGGCGCGCGCGCACTAGTCGTCGATTCCCGAGAGGTCATTCGCGGGCGGGTCCCAACATCGGGTCTAGCGTCACTGGATAAGTGGCACCTGCCTTGCACCAAAGTTGCAGGGACTCGGGCGCAAGCCCGGTGTTCATGCTGTAACCGGTTTCGCCGGTCTTCGGCGGAGCCCCAAGAGAAAGGATTCCCATGAAACGCTCCACAACCGTGTTCGCGCTCTGCGTCGCCGGGCTCGCCTCGGCCGTTCTGGCCCAGGAGCCGTCGTCGACCCAGAGCACGACAACCCAGACGCAGACGACTCAGGTCTCCTCAGACGGCGTGACGACGAAGACCACGGTCGTCCAGGGGAAAGTCGTCCGCTACGAGCCGGGCAAGACGATCGTTCTCGTCGGGCCCGACAGTCGGGAGACGACGTTTACGCTCACGCCGAAGGTCGAGGTTCCGGGCGACGTCCGTATCGGCCGCCAGGTCTCGCTGAGCACTGAGCCGTCCGATTCCGGACAGATCATCGTGACTCGGATCACGACCCAGTCGATGACGCCCGAGGGCGACATCAAGACCGAGACGCAGACGATGTCCACCAGCCCGAGCGGCGATCAGACGCTGACGAAGACCACGACCATCACAGGCACCGTTTCGGCTCTCGAGCCGGGCAAGTCGGTGACGTTCCTGCTTCCCGACAAGAAGACCGTGGTCTACACCATCGACGCGTCCTCGGTCGTCCCGTCGGACATGGCCGTCGGAAAGACCTACATGGTCGAGACGACCTCGTCCACGTCGGGCGGCCCGCTGGTCGTCAAGAAGATCACCACGACGAAAACCACGAAGAAGACCACGACTGTCCAGCCCTAGGTTCTGAAGGATCCGGCAGGGCGAGGCGCTGCCTCGTGCTGCCGGATCTTTTTCTTGCCGGCTCTCGACGCGCCGCGAACTAGAATCGCTCCGTTTGCGAGGCGCGATGCCGACATCCGAGCTTCTCCTCTACTTCGCGGCCGAGAAACAGGGAGCCATCCTGATCGCGGCGATCGGGGTGGCTTCCGGCATCCTGGCCGCGTACCTCTGGCTCGCCGAGGGTCCGTTCCGCGCGATGGCGTGGCCGCTGGCCGCCATCGGGCTGGGACAGCTCGCGCTCGGCGTCGGCCTTTTTCTTCGCACCGATCCTCAGATCGCCCGTCTCCTCGAGGGGCTGCGGTCGAGGCCCCAGGCCACCATGCAGTCCGAGCTCGCGCGCATGGAGAAGGTGAACCGGTCCTTCAAGGTGATCGAAGCCGCCGAGGTCGCCGCTCTCGCGACCGGGCTCTTCCTCGCCCTCGCCCTCCGCCAACGCCATCCGGCCTGGGCGGCGGTCGGGATGGGTCTGGTCGTTCAGGCGGCGGTCACGCTCGTCTTCGACCTCTTCGCCGAGCACCGGGCGCTCGCCTACACGCGCTGGCTTGCCGAGCTTTCCCGGTCGACGGGCGGCGGGCTCTCGTGAGCGAGGCCTGGCCGAGCCTTCCTCTCGAGGCCTGGAGCGACACCCTCGCGACCCTGCACATGTGGGCGCAGATCGTGGGCAAAGTCCGGCTGAGGCAGACCCCCTGGATCAACCACTCCTGGCACGTCACGCTCTACGTCACGCCCCGAGGGCTCACGACTTCGCCGATTCCCCACGGGACGCGGGCTTTCTCGATCGATTTCGACTTCATCGCGCACGAGCTGGCCGTGCGGTCGAGCGACGGCGGCGCGGCCGGCTTCGCCCTCGAGCCGCAATCGGTGGCGTCGTTCTACCGGCGCCTGAACCAGGAGCTCGAAAAGCTCGAGCTCCGGGTGCGGATCTATCCCCGGCCCAACGAGGTCCCGGACGCGATTCGGTTCGACCAGGATGAGATCCACCACTCGTACGATCGGGAGTACGCAAATCGCTTCTGGCGAATCCTCGTCGAGACGGAGCGGGTCCTGACTTCGTTTCGGGCCCGGTTCATCGGCAAGTGCAGCCCGATCCATTTCTTCTGGGGCGCCGCCGACCTTGCGGTCACGCGCTTCTCCGGGCGCAAGGCTCCCGAGCACCCCGGAGGAATCCCCAATCTGCCGGACTGGGTGGCCCGCGAGGCCTACTCGCACGAGGTCGCGAGCGTCGGGTTCTGGGCGGGCGGAGGAGCGATCCCGTACCCGGCGTTTTACGCGTACGCGTACCCCGAGCCCGCGGGCTTCGCGCAGGCCTCCGTCGGGCCGGGCGCGGCGTTCTACAGCTCCGACCTGCGGGAGTTCATCCTGCCCTACGACACGGTTCGCCAGTCGTCGAATCCCGACGACGCGCTTCTGACGTTCGCCCAGACGACGTATGAAGCGGCCGCGAACCTGGGGAAGTGGGAGCGGGCCTCGCTCGAGCGGACCCGCGACCCTCGGAGCCGCGGCTGACGCCGCTCGTTCGCCCGGTGCGGCCGGGGGACGCCGTGGCCTGGGAACGGCTGCGCCAGACGCTCTGGCCTTCGGAGCCGGGTGAGCACGCCGGAGAGATCACGCGGTTCTTCGCAGGAGACCGGCGCAATCCCGCCGAGGTGCTCATCGCGCTGGACGCGGCCGAGCGTGCCATCGGCCTGGCGGAGCTGTCGATTCGTCCGTACGCCGAGGACTGCTACTCCGGCCGCGTCGCCTACCTGGAGGGCTGGTTCGTCGACGAGGCGGCGCGGCGGACGGGAGTCGGGGCCGCCCTCGTAAGAGCCGCCGAGGAGTGGGCCCGCGCGCTGGGCTGTACGG
>JBASRI010000266.1:0-3886 GCA_049273755.1 Thermoanaerobaculia bacterium | reverse complement strand
TCCGTGCCTCCTCCGCCCCCGTTTCCGGGGCCTCCGCGCGCCATCGCGCCGTTGGGATAGTCCGAACCCGACGCCACGACCGTGCCCGAGCCGGAGTCGAAGACGTAGAACGGCGTCCCGGCGACTCCTTCGCCCTTCTGGCCGTCGAAGAGTGACGCGGAGAGCGCAACGTAGTCCGTGTTCGCTCCTCCCGCTCCTCCGGTGAGCTGCCTCGCGCCCCCGCCCCGAAAGCCCTGGCCGTCGACGCTGACCGTCGCTGAGCCCAGAGCCAGAGCGCCGGAGACGTCGATCGCGAGAACGCCGCCGGTCGTTCCGTTCCACGCCAACGCCGTCAACCCGGACGTGAGCGTGGCGGAGCTGTACTGCGGAACTCGGATCACCTGGAAACGCCTCTGACCCTGAGTGCCGGTGGCCGCCGCGTTGGTGTAGGCGTTGAGAAGACCGTTGCCGGCGCCCGTTCCCTGCAAGGGGAGTAGGCCGCCGGTGACCGGGACGGGGCCGAGCGCGACGACGTATTCGTACAGGCCCGAGTTGTTGAGGCTGGTCCAGCCGTTGGCCGGATCGCTCGGGATCCCGTCGCCGTAGGCGTTGGTGTTCGACGAGTCGATGGCCGCGTCCTGCATCTGGATGACGAGCAGGAGGTCTCCCGTGGCGATCGCGGTCGAGGAGCCGGTCGCGGCGCCCAGCGAGATCGACGTCGCGCCCGACGCGGCCGATGCCGTCCCCGGGTAATAGGCGTTGACGACGCCCGTGATGGAGCCGGAGCCGTCCCGTCCCGGAGTCCCACAAAGCGTTGCAGCCGTTAGGGTTGGATCCGGGAGAAGAAGAGAGATGGCAAGCCACGCTCGCAGGACCCCGTAAAGCGCTCTACTGCGAGCTGTCCTTCGCCTCGGGCTCGACCGGCCTCTGATGGCGGTTCCGTTCTCCCGACCCGACTAAGGTGATTACCTGAGAGGTATTTACCTGAATCTTCGTTTCCCGTCAAGCGGAAAACCCGAGGTCGCCTAACGGCCGGCTCACCGGAAAGCAGCCCCGCGCGGTTGAAATTGATGTGTCGCTCGGGTGTTTAGAATGGCGGCCTTCATGGATTCCCTTCGCATCCGCGGCGCGCGGCAACACAATCTCCAGAACGTCTCGCTCGATCTCCCGCGCAACAAGCTCATCGTCATCACCGGAGTCTCCGGCTCCGGCAAGTCCTCGCTCGCGTTCGACACGATCTTTGCAGAGGGCCAGCGGCGCTATGTCGAGTCCCTCTCGGCCTACGCACGCCAGTTCCTGGAGCAGATGGAGAAACCGGACGTCGACTCGATCGAGGGTCTCTCGCCCGCGATCTCGATCGAGCAGCGCACGACGTCGCGCAACCCCCGGTCGACCGTCGGCACGGTCACCGAGATCTACGACTACCTGCGATTGCTGTACGCCTCGATCGGACAGCCGCACTGCCCGCAGTGCGGGCGGCCGATCCAGGCGCAGACGATCCAGGAGATGGTGGACCGCGCGCTGCGCCTCCCCGCGGGGAGCAGGTTCGTCGTGCTCGCGCCCTACGTCTCGGGCAAGAAGGGTGAGTACCGCAAGCAGATGGCGGAGATGGTCAAGGAAGGCTTCTTGCGCGCCCGGGTCGACGGGGAGTTCGTAGACCTCGACGATCCCCCCGAGCTCGACAAGCAGAAGAAGCACACGATCGAGATCGTCGTGGACCGCCTCGTGGCCAAGCCCGCCGGCGACGAGGAGTACCGCAAGCGGCTGGCCGACTCGATCGAGACGGCCGCGCGGGTTTCCGGCGGCGTGATCGTCCTCTCGGTGGCCGACGGGCCCGAGGAAGTCCTGTCGGCCAACTACGCGTGCCCCGATTGCGGCACGTCGCTGACCGAGATCACGCCGCGCCTCTTCTCCTTCAACTCGCCCTACGGGGCTTGCTCGAAGTGCTCGGGTCTGGGCACGAACCTGAAGGCCGACCCGGAACGGTTGGTCGTCGACGCGAACAAGTCGATCGAGGACGGGGCGATCGCGATCCTGAAGCCGGGCTCGACCAACTGGCGGTCGCGACAGATGGCGACGCTCGCCAGGCACTACAAGTTCCGCCTCGACCAACCCTTCGCCAAGCTCCCGAAGGCGGCGCAGAAGGTCATCCTCTACGGCTCGGGGGAGGACGAGATCAAGTTCTCCTACGTCGCCGAGAAAGGGGAGTACCACTGGCGCTCCTCCTTCGAGGGGCTGGTCCCGATGATCGAGCGCCGCTACCGGGAGACGGAGAACTCGGACCATCGGGCCGAGCTCGAGGCCTACATGTCGGCCGAGCCGTGCCCCGCCTGCGCGGGCCGCCGGCTCAAGCCCGAGGCGCTGGCCGTGAAAGTCGGCGGCCGCGCGATCGACGAGGTCTCCTCGGAGACGATCTCCGACGCCATCACGTTCTTCGAGGACCTGAAGCTGACTCCGCGCGAGCGCGAGATCGCGGGCAAGATCCTGAAGGAGATCCGAGACCGGCTGCGATTCCTGGACAACGTCGGGATCGGATACCTCAACCTGTCCCGGACCGCAGCGTCGCTGTCGGGGGGCGAGTCACAGAGGATCCGCCTGGCCACGCAGATCGGCTCGAAGCTGATGGGCGTCCTCTACGTCCTCGACGAGCCGTCGATCGGACTGCACCAGCGCGACAATCGGAAGCTCCTCGACACGCTGATCTCGATGCGCGACCTGGGCAACACCGTGATCGTCGTCGAGCACGACGAAGAAACCATCCGTTCCGCCGACTGGGTCGTGGACCTCGGGCCGGGAGCCGGCGTGCACGGCGGGCGCATCGTCGCCGAGGGCCCACCCGACGACCTCGAGCGGTTTCCCGAGTCGCTGACGGCCAAGTACCTCTCGGGCGAGCGCGCGATCCCGATCCCGGAGGTCCGGCGCGCCGGCTCCGGGAAGGCGATCGTCGTGCGGGGCGCGCGCGAGCACAACCTGAAGGACCTGGACGTGCGGTTTCCGCTGGGCGTCATGACGGCCGTGACCGGCGTGTCGGGATCGGGCAAATCCACGCTGGTCAACGACATCCTGTACCGGGCTCTTGCCCGCGCCCTCCACGGAGCCTCCGAGAAGCCCGGAGCGCACGGCAAGATCGAGGGCCTCTTCGAGATCGACAAGGTCATCAGCATCGACCAGTCGCCGATCGGCCGCACGCCCCGCTCCAACCCCGCGACCTACACGAACGTGTTCAATCCCATCCGCGAGCTGATGTCGCGCACGCCGGAGGCCCGGGCCCGCGGTTATCAGCCCGGACGCTTCTCCTTCAACGTCAAAGGCGGCCGGTGCGAGGCCTGCGCCGGAGACGGGCAGATCAAGATCGAGATGCACTTCCTGCCCGACATCTACGTCACGTGCGACGTCTGTGGCGGCAAGCGCTACAACCGCGAGACCCTCCAGGTGCACTACAAGGGCAAGTCGATCGCGGACATCCTGGCTCTGACCGCCGAACAGGCGCTGGAGCTCTTCGCCCACGTCCCGCCGATCGCCAACATCTGCCGGACGCTGGTGGAAGTCGGCCTGGGCTACATCCAGCTCGGCCAGTCCTCGACGACGCTCTCGGGCGGCGAGGCGCAACGCGTCAAGCTCGCGCGCGAGCTCGCCCGGCGCTCCACGGGGCGCACGCTTTATCTGCTGGACGAGCCCACGACCGGGCTACACTTCGACGACATCCAGAAGCTGTTGGGCGTGCTGCGTTCCCTGACGGAGAAGGGAAACACCGTGATCGTCATCGAGCACAACCTCGAGGTGATCCGCACCGCGGACTGGGTCATCGACCTGGGCCCGGAGGGCGGCGACGGCGGCGGCCGGATCGTGGCTGAGGGGGCGCCGGAGGCGGTGGCGGCCGTCAAAGGCTCGTACACCGGGCGGTTCC